>DAIMGD010000159.1:0-5581 GCA_036724165.1 Rhodanobacter sp. | reverse complement strand
CGCCGGCGCGGTACTGGCCGCGCACGGTGAGCTGGGCGGCGTTGCTGTCGTCGATCGGTTTCAGCGAATGCAGCACCTTCAATTTTTCGTCGCGTACCGCGTCGGGTGCCAGCGACGACGGCGGTTCCATCGCCACCATGCACAGCAGTTGCAGCATGTGGTTCTGCACCATGTCGCGCAGCGCGCCGGCGCGGTCGTAGTACGCGCCGCGATGACCGACGCCGAGCGTTTCGCCGACGGTGATCTGCACATGGTCGATGTGCCCGGCGTTCCACAGCGGCTCGAACAGCGCATTGCCGAAGCGCAGCACCAGCAGGTTCTGCACGGTCTCCTTGCCGAGGTAGTGATCGATGCGGAAGGTCTGCGATTCGCTGAACACCTTGCCCACCGCGTCGTTGATCTGGTTCGCGCTGGCGAGGTCGCGGCCGATCGGCTTCTCCAGCACCACGCGCGAGGCGCCCTGGTTGAGTCCGTACTGGCCCAGTCGCGCGCAGATGTCGACGAACAATTCCGGCGAGGTCGACAGATAGAACACCCGGATGTGCTCGGGTTGGGCGCCGATGAAGCCGGCGAAGTCGTCCCAGCCGTCGTCCTTGCGTGCGTCCAGCGGGCGATAGAACACTTGCTGCAGGAACACGTCGAGTTTCGCCGCGTCGCAGATGCTGACCAGCGCCTCGCGCAGCAGAGCGCGATAGCCGGCGTCATCCAGCGCCTCGCGGGCGACGCCGACAATCCGGCTGCTGGCCGGGATCTGGCCGTCGAGAAAGCGGTGGAACAGGGCCGGCAGCAGTTTGCGCACGGCGAGATCGCCAGTGCCGCCGAAGATCACCAGATCGAATGGTTCGACCGATTGGGAAGCAGGGCTCATGCATTCACCTCGACACGATGCCGGATGGCGGGCAGGGGGCCTGGCGGCGCGTCTGGCCCGGGGTGTCGATGATCGTACCAGTGAAATACCAGATCGGCTACCGCCATGCATGCGAATTCATCGAAACGGGCTGCAACAGCGAATGTCCTTGCGCCATGGCTATCCGCGAGGACACGCTTGCGGTCAGTGGTTTGCTATTGGTATCTTTGCTGGTATGGAAACCGCCCTGTCCAATGAATACCGCCGGATCTGCCACGACCCGGCCACGCACCAGCCGCTGGCCTACCTGCGCCTGCGCCGGGCGATCCGCAACGTGGTCGAGCATCGCGACATCGAGCCGGGCCAGGCGCTGCCCAGCGAGCGCGACCTGTCGCAGGCGCTGAAGCTGTCGCGGGTGACCGTGCGCAAGGCGATTGCCGGACTGGTCGAGGAAGGCCTGCTCACGCAACGCCATGGCGCCGGCACCTTCATCGCCGAGCGCATCGTCAAGCCGATGTCGCGGCTGACCAGCTTCACCGAGGACCTGCGCGAGCGCGGCCTGCATCCGCGTTCGGAATTCTTCGAGCGCGGCATCGGCGAGGTGACTCCGGAAGAATCAATGGCCTTGAACCTGTCGCCCGGCTCGCTGGTGGTGCGGCTGCATCGCGTGCGTTACGGCCAGGACGAACCGCTGGCGATCGAGCGCAGCGTGGTGCCAGCCAGCGTGCTGCCGGATCCGCATCTGGTGCACGATTCGCTGTACGAGGCGCTGGAACGCCTCGATTGCCGGCCGCGCCGCGCGCTGCAGCGCTTGCGTGCGGTGTCGCTGAATGCGCAGCAGGCGCGCGTGCTGCACGTTGCGGTGGGCAGTGCCGGGCTGAGCATCGAGCGGCGCAGCTTTCTCGATGATGGCCGTGTGGTCGAGTTCACCTGCTCCTGGTATCGCGGCGACATCTACGATTTCGTCGCCGAACTGCAGACCGATTGACTACCCCCGATTGAACATCCCGCGCCGAGGCCAGCTTTGAACACATCGACCCTGCACGCACGCGACACCCTGATGTACCGCGAAGCACACGAGGCGGCCGAGGTGGTCGCCCGCCAGTTCGCGGCGAACGACCGCGTGGTGACGGCGCTGGCGCAATCGCTGCGCGCGCAGCCGCCACGCTTCATCGTCACCTGCGCGCGTGGCAGTTCCGATCACGCCGCGGCATACGCGAAATACGTGTTCGAAACCCAGCTGGGCATCGTGACGGCATCCGCCTCGCCGTCGGTGACCTCGGTCTACGCGGCCGAACAGCAGTGGCAGGGCGCACTGTTCATCGCGATCTCGCAGTCGGGAAAAAGTCCCGATCTGCTGCGCAACGCGCAGGCGGCCAAGCTCGCCGGTGCGCGCGTGGTGGCGCTGGTGAATGTCGAGGATTCGCCGCTGGCGGCGCTCGCCGATACGGTGATCCCGTTGCATGCGGGCCCCGAACGCAGCGTGGCGGCGACCAAGAGCTACATCGCCGCGCTCGCCGCGGTGCTGCACCTGTGCGCGCGCTGGCATGGCGACCGCGCACTGGTGGATTCGCTGCATGCCTTGCCCGAAGCGCTGCGCGCGGGCTGGGACGCGGACTGGTCGTCCTTGAGCGACGGCCTGGTCGATGCGCACAACCTGTTCGTGGTCGGCCGCGGCTTCGGCCTGGGCATCGCGCTGGAGGCGGCGCTGAAATTCAAGGAAACCTGCGGCCTGCATGCCGAGGCGTTCAGTGCGGCCGAGGTGCGGCACGGGCCGATGGCGCTGGTCGGACCGGATTTTCCGGTGCTCTGCTTCGCGCAGGACGACGACACGCTGGAAAGCACGCTGGCCGTTGCCGCGGAGTTCCGCCGGCGTGGCGCGCAGGTGTTCGTGGCCGCGCCCGGCGTCGATGGCGCAGGCACGCTGCCGGTGCTGGCCGGATTGCCGGCGCTGTGCACGCCGCTGCTGATCATCCAGAGCTTCTACCGCGCGGCCAGCGAACTGGCGCTGCGCCGCGGCTTCAACCCCGACGTACCACCGCATCTCAACAAGGTGACCGAAACGGTTTGATCGAGCCGGGAGCAGCCGTTCGCACTGAGCGCTCAGCGCGTGCCCGGACTTGGCCAGGGTGAACGGACGCGGTGGTTGAACATCGATATTCATCAGGATCTGTCATGACTCAAGCCCTCATCAACGGTCGTGTACTCACGCCACACGGCTGGCGGAACGATCTGGCCGTGCTGCTGGATGGCGAGCGCATCGTCGACCTGCTGCCGCTGTCCGATGCGCGGTTGCGCAACGCGCCACTGCAGGATCTGCATGGCGCGATGCTGCTGCCGGGCTTCATCGACGTGCAGGTCAACGGCGGAGGTGGCGTGCTGTTCAACGATGCGCCGACGGTGGAGTCCATCCGCCGGATCGGCGCGGCGCACCGGCGCTTTGGCAGCACCGGGTTTCTCCCGACGCTGATCAGCGATGACCCCGGCGTCATGCGCGCGGCGCTGGCCGCGGTGGAGCAGGCACTCGTCGAAGGCGTGCCCGGCGTGCTCGGCATCCACCTGGAAGGTCCGTACCTGGCAGCGGCGCGCAAGGGCGTGCACGATCCGAAACATTTCCACGCGCCAGCCGACGACGAGCTGGCGCTGCTGTGCGAGCCGCATCGCGGCGTGCGCCTGCTCACGCTGGCGCCCGAATGCGTGTCGCCCGAGGTCATTCGCGCGCTCGCCGCGGCGGGGGTGATCGTCTGCGCCGGCCATACCGCGGCCGACCACGCGACCACCCGCGCCGCGCTCGCCGCCGGCGTGCGCGGCTTCACCCATCTGTTCAACGCGATGACGCCGCTGGGCAGCCGCGAGCCCGGTGTCGTCGGCGCGGCGCTGGATGATGTCGACAGCTGGTGCGGCCTGATCGTGGATGGCCAGCACGTGCATCCGGCCACCCTGCGTGTGGCGATCGCCGCCAAGGCGCGCGGCAAGATGCTGCTGGTCACCGACGCGATGCCGCCGGTCGGTTCGGATCATCCGGCCTTCGTGCTCAACGGCGAAACGATCACCGCGAAGGACGGCGTCTGCCGGACCGCGCAGGGCGTGCTGGCCGGCTCGGCGCTGGACATGGCCGGCGCGGTGCGCAACGCGGTGCAGCTGCTCGGCCTGCCACTCGACGAAGCGGTGTGCATGGCCAGCACCTGGCCGGCCGATTTCCTCGGTCTCGGCGCCAGCCATGGCCGTATCGCCGCCGGCTACCAAGCTGACTTGGTGGTGTTGGACGATGATTACCACGTGCGGCAGGGCTGGATCGGCGGGAATAAGGTGTAGCTGAAACTGAGCACGCTTCGTCTAAGGAGTAAGCGCCATGCCTTCGCGGAAATATCGGGTGATTGTGATAGCTGTTTCACTAATACTTTTTGTGGTGAGTCTGGTATTGCCTGCTATTAGTTATATATCAGGTCGTCCAAACCTACTGGACGTCGGTCATCCTGCGAAAGGCCCCGGGTGGATTTTTCTTGTATTCGGATGGGCTGCCTTTGTTTTTGTCCAGGTGGCCGCAGTAGCTTGGGTTGCTAATGTGACATTTGCCGCAAGCGTGATTAGCTTTGCTCGTGGTCGAGACCGCATGGCTATACGCCTGACTATCATCTCTATAGTTGCCGGGATTAGCTTCTTCCCTCTGTCCATTTATTTTCCGGTATTGATACCTTTTAGCGGGCAGGGTGAAACCATTTATCTACCGAAGCCCGAGATTGGCTTTGCGGCGTGGGTCATATCATTTGCGTGCGTTGGAGTGGGCGCATTTTTTATGAATCAGCGTGAGATTCAATCACGCGACAAAGGAGCTGGTGGATAGCTCTTGCCGTGGGGAGACGATAGGGTCGAGGTGCGTGGAGGGCCTTGCCTGCCCTGCCGATACGTGACGTTTGCCGAAATAGCCGTCCAAAGCTAGACTTGCCCGGTTCAGGTGTCCCGGCAGGCTCAATGCCCAAGGGATGAAACGGGAAGCCGGTGCGTGGTGCTGCATGCACTGCAAGGCCGGCGCTGCCCCCGCAACGGTAAGCGAGATTCACGAACGGCGAACGCCACTGTGCACAGCACGGGAAGGCGCCGTTCGGGGCATGCGGTTGATCGCATGCCACTCGCAAGCCCGGAGACCGGCCTGGACGATTCCCTGGTGGCTCGCGGTGGGCGAGGCCGAACCACGTGTGTGGCGATCCCGCCTGCCCGTTGTTCCGTCTTCCCCTGCGCCTGTTGCCAGCTCATTGAACGCATGAGCCGAGCGCGGGTGCGCGGCCGAGGAACAGGCATGAAGAAGTCTTTGCTGGCAGCGGCGCTGCTCAGTTGCACGATAACCGCCCAGGCGGCCGGCCAGGATCTGGCCGCGCAGGACCCCGCCAACAATCTGTCGCCGGTGATCGTCACCGCCACGCGTACCGCGATCACCGCCGACGAGGCACTGTCCTCGGTCACGGTGATCACCCGCGCCGATATCGAGCGGCTGCAGCCGCTGTCGGTGCAGGATCTGCTGATCGGCCTGCCCGGGGTGAGCCTGGCCAATTCCGGCGGCATCGGCCAGCAGACCTCGCTGTTCATGCGCGGCACCAACTCGTCGCACACGCTGGTGCTGATCGACGGCGTGCGCATCGGCTCGGTCGGCAATGGCCTGGCCGCGTTCGAACAGCTGCCGGTGGAACAGATCGAGCGCATCGAAATCGTGCGCGGCCCGCGTTCGAGCCTGTACGG
>DAIMGD010000158.1:0-5583 GCA_036724165.1 Rhodanobacter sp. | reverse complement strand
GGATGGGCGTCCTTGGTGTGGCCTGTTATGGTGCGCCGTCCACCATAGGCACAAACCGCCGACAGGGCAATCCGCGCCCGGCGTCTTCCATAGGAATACCGATGTCACTGCCCGAGACGGCCACCGCCGACTGGATCGATAATCGCGACGCGCTGCTGGCGTGGCTTGCCGTGCTGCCTGCGGATGCAGCCATCGGCCTCGACACCGAGTTCATGCGGCGCAATACGTTCTACCCGCAGCTGGCGCTGTTGCAGCTCGGCTGGAATGGCCGGCACGCGCTGATCGATCCGCTCGCGTTCGAGATCGGCGATGCGCTGCAGCCACTGCTTGGCGCCGGCCCCGCCGTCACCGTGATGCATAGTGCCAGCGAGGATCTGGAAACCCTCGCGCCGATGCTGCCGGACGGCCCGCGCGTCCTGTTCGACACGCAGATCGCCGCCGCCTTCGTCGGCATGGGCCTGGGCATCAGCTACCGCGCGCTGGTCGCCGATCTCGCCAGGGTCGAGCTGGACAAGGGCGAGACCCGCTCGGACTGGCTGCAACGCCCGCTCACCGCCTCGCAATGCAGCTACGCCGCGCTGGATGTGGTGTACCTGAAAACCATCCACGAGCAGCTCAGCGAACGCCTGCAGCAGCGCGACCGCAGCGCCTGGCACGCGGAAGACTGCGAGCGGCTGAAACGCCGCGCCAGCCATCGCGATGGCGACCCGCAACCACAGCGCGCGCTGCGTGGCGCCGCCGACTGGTCGGTCGCCAGACAGGCCATGCTGCGGCGCCTGCTGTTGTGGCGCGACCGTCGCGCACGCCAGCTCGACGTGCCGCGACCTTGGCTGATGGACGACATGCTGGCACTGAACCTGGCGCAGCAACCGCCGGCCAGCCTCGGCGACCTCGAACAACGCAGCCGCGGCCAGCGCGCGCTGCGCTCGGCCCAGCGCAGCGAACTGTTCGAGCTGCTCGCGCCGGCTGTCAGCACCGACGAACTCGCCGCCACCGCCAGCATCCCCGGCCATCCCCTGGGCGAGGCGAAGAAAGCACTCAGCGCGATGAAGGACTGCGTCGACGCCCGCGCCAGCGAGCTCGACCTGCCACCCGGCCTGCTCTGCCCACGCAAGGTGCTGGAGGAATATGTGGTCACCGCCGAATGGCCCGAATTCCTCGAAGGCTGGCGCCGCGACGTGCTGCACGATCGCCTGACCAGCCTGCTGCCCGGTTGAGCGGGTCCTGTGCGGGTCTTGGCGAAAACCGCCCCACGCTGCTAACATTCGCCGCTCACGTGGGGCGGTAGCTCAGCCGGGAGAGCGCTGCGTTCGCAATGCAGAGGTCGTGGGTTCGATCCCCATCCGCTCCACCACTGAATGTTTCACCAGTGTCACGCAACACCCCTGAAACCGCGCTACGGCGCGGTTTTTCTTTGGTTGAACGTCCCGGAAGGCTCCCCCGGCATCCCTTGTTATCACCCAAGTTTGGGGGTAGCTTTAAGGGGCGCCAGCTTGGCGTGCTGGGTGTTACCCCCAATGGCGAAGCGCGTAGACCCCCTTACCCCTTCCGGTGTCTCCAACGCGAAGCCGCAAGCAAAACCGTACAAGCTGGCCGATGGCGGCGGGTTGTTCCTGCTTGTGCAGCCGACTGGCGCGAAGTGGTGGCGCTTGAAATATCGGCGCCCCGATACGCACAAGGAGAACGCGCTGTCACTGGGCACCTTCCCCGACGTGAGCCTGCGCAAGGCACGCGACCGCCGCGACGAAGCACGCAAGCTGCTGGCCGATGGCATCGACCCCGGCAACAAGCGCAAGGCGGAAACGCTCGCGGACGCGAACACGTTTGAAGCCGTGGCGCGCGAATGGTTTGCCAAGCATTCGCCCAAGTGGGCACCCAGCCATGCCGACAAGGTTATCCGTCGCCTTGAGCGTGACGTGTTCCCGTGGATCGGCGACAAGCCGATGGCGAAGCTGAAAGCGCCGGACGTGCTGGCCGTGCTGCGCCGGATCGAGTCGCGTAACGCCATGGAGACCGCGCACCGGGCGCACCAGAACTGCGGGCAGGTGTTCCGCTATGCCGTTGCCACCGGACGCGCAGAAGGCGACGTGACACGCGACCTGCGCGGCGCGCTGACCCCGTGGAAGCCGCAGCACTACCCCAGCATGACCGATCCCGACAAGGTGGGCGGCCTGCTGCGCGCGATCGACGGTTTCACCGGCTCTTACGTGCTTGCTGCCCTGCTGAAACTGTCGCCGCTGGTGTTCACCCGACCGGGCGAAGTGCGCGAGGCGGCATGGGCGGAAATTGATCTTGATGCCGGCGAGTGGAACATCCCCGCCGAACGAATGAAGCTGCGCCTGCCGCATGTTGTACCGCTGGCACCGCAAGCCGTAGCAATCCTGCGCGACCTGTACCCGCTGACCGGCAACGGGCGCTATGTGTTCCCCGGCGCGCGCAGTGCCAAGCGTCCGTTGAGCAATATGGCCGTGAACGCCGCCCTGCGTCGCATGGGCTATGACAAGGACACGATGACCGCTCACGGCTTCCGCGCCATCGCCCGCACCATCCTTGATGAAGTGCTGGGCTTCCGCGTCGACATCATCGAACACCAACTCGCGCACGCCGTGAAGGATGCGAACGGGCGCGCCTACAACCGCACGTCGTTTCTGCCCCAGCGCCGGAAGATGATGGACGCATGGGCGGATTACTTGGATACCTTGAAGGCAGGCGGCAACGTGGTGCCGATCATGCGCAAGGTTGGCTGACCGCTTGCACGCTGCAGCTAGCAGCGCTATTCGGTCGTCGCGCGTAAGGACAAATTTTCATTGGAGGTTTCACAGAGATGCGCGGCTTTATCGGCTACTTTGGCTTGGAATCATGGTGGCAAACCGTGCTCACAGAAAACGAGCGCGAGCAGATATGCAAACGATTCGGTATGGTTGGTTCACCGAGTGACGGTAGATATCTTCTAGAGGATGAGCCGCTTACTTTTTGCGGAGGATCAGCCCCAAAGCTTGTCGCCGGTATGGCTTCCCTCTTCTCGAAGGATGGTGAGCGACAATTCGCATACAAATTGCTCGAAAAATCCGAGGCATTGATTTCCGACCAGACACCCATTTTGGATATCCATTTTGTCCTTCACGACAAGATCAAGATCTGCTATCGCGACTCCAATACTCCCGAAGGATTGGCGCAGTGCAAATTCGCCTGTCGGCAACAAATCGAAATCGCTGATCGAGCTGCAGAGGCATTCAGGGACGAATTTGATGGCCCGCTTGTTGAGCATTGGGGCTTTCAGAGACTCGCAATGATTCACGAACATCAAGGCGAGTACGAAGAATGCATCAGGGTATGCGCGGAAGCGATGGCTCAGGGCTGGACAGGCGATTGGACGGAAAGGTCAGCGCGCTGCCACTTGCGGATGGAAAAGGCAGCTTTGCGCGCAAAGAGCAACAAGTGACGAAGGCAACGCTGTGCCTAGCCCTACGGGGCGAAAACCGGCACCTTCCACCCGCTGGCGCGGTACCTATTGAAGGACTCTGAGGTGTGCGCGATGCCCAACCATGAAGACGGATCCGGGTTCTACAAGGTACTTGCCGACATCAAGGCGGGACGCTTAAAAGTCTGGCAGCCGTCCACTGATCCATTGCCAAAGTGGACGAAGCAGGGCGACGGCTACGGAAGCAGCAGCCTGCAAAGCGTTGGGTACACCTGCGACGATCCTGCCGAGCAAGCGTTCGCGCTTGGCGTGATGATGATGACCGGCTTCAGCATCCCTGATTTTGACGTATGGCTGGATTCCATCGGTCTATGCGGTGCGCGGGAAGAATTGATGATCCGCCGCCAATGGGCGCGCGAGGCGTTGCACGCGAACAACGAAGAGTCTGTGCGACGGCATCTCGAATGGCTGCACCTACGGCGGCGCGGGATAGAGCACGAAGGCGTTTTGTTGCCGCTGGCGCAGCGTGATGAAAAGCGTCAAGCCGGAACGAAAAAGCCGCGCCGCCCTGATATAGACCAGTGGATTGCACGCCAGCTTGAACTGAACCCTGCGGCAAGATCACCGACACTATGGAACGCTGCCCCTGATTGGATCACTGACTACCTTGGGGTAGACCGCTTCGCGAAACGAGTCACGGCAGCAAGAAGGGTCGCAAGTAAGTAGCGGCGCAGTCGGTCGCCAGCATCCCAGCACGTCCCGCAACCCATGCGGGCAACACTGGAGATGCTGCAATGCCGACCTACACCCTGCCTTCCCCCGGCGAGCTCGTGGACGAACACGAAGCCGCCGCGATTCTGTCGACTGCTGTCCGCACCCTGCGCAACTGGCGCGCACTGCGCAAAGGCCCGCGCTATCGCAAGATCGGCGCCCGCATGGTGCGCTATCACCGCGCCGACCTCGCCGAGTTTCAGCAAGTCATGGCCGGCGACGCTGACAAGGTGGGCGCGGCATGAAGCGGCACCCCACAAACACGAAACCCCACGGCGGCAACCGTGGGGCAGATATCGAGCGCAAGGGCAACCCGGCTTATTTGGCTTCCCTGTCCGCATTGTACGGCAGCGCCAAGCCGGCACGCATCCGCGACAACTGGCGCAAGCGTCTGCCCGATCCCGCCGCGTACTACGGCCAGCACGTCGCCAAGCTGGGCAGGCCCAACGGCACCGGCTGGGCGCAAGGCGTCTGCCCGTTCCATGACGATCACAACAAAAGCCTGTCTGTCTGCATGACCGGCGAGCGCGGCGGCTGGCGATGCTTTTCAACCTGCGGCGGCGGCGATCTTGTCGGCTTCCATATGCGCTTGCGTGGCCTGGACTTCCGAGCAGCGGTGCGCGACCTGCTGGGCGGTGGCGCATGAATGCGGCGTTGAAGGTCGAGACGCCGAAAGAAGCGGCGGCGCGTCTGGCTGCTGGTGCATTGCGCGATGGATACAAGCCGCAAGCCTTGCACGTCTATGCCGACGCTGGCGGCGCTCCGTTCTATTGGCGTATCCGCTGCAAGCATCCCGACACTGGCGACAAGTGGACACGGCCGATGCGCTGGAATGGCACCAGCTACGCGATAGGCGAACCGCCTGCCCCAACGGAAGGAAAGCCCCTATATCGCTTGCCCGAACTGCTGGCCGCTGATCCTGACACGCTGGTGCTGATCGTCGAGGGCGAATGGTGCGCCGATCATCTGCACAAGCTGGGCTTGATCGCCACGACGTCCGGCAGTGCGGCCAGCGCCCACGGTGCGGACTGGACGCCATTGCAGGGCCGTAGCTGTCTGCTGTGGCCTGACCGCGACGCACCGGGCAGCAAGTATGCCGATGAGGTGGCGGCGAGCCTGCGGGCGCTGGGTTGCATCGTCGGGATTATCGACGTTGACGCGCTCGACTTGCCCGACAAGGGCGACGCGGTGGACTGGCTGGCGCAGTACCCGGACACCACGGCGGCGGATGTGCTGGCGTTCCCGGTTTCTACAATAGAGCGAAATAGAAGCGCGGGCACTGTGATCGCCGATCTGCCGCACGTCATCCTGACCCGTGGCAGCGACGTGCAACCGGAAGCGGTGGATTGGTTATGGGATGGCTGGCTCGCTGCCGGCCACGATGCGACTGC
>DAIMGD010000157.1:0-5603 GCA_036724165.1 Rhodanobacter sp. | reverse complement strand
ACGGAGTGCAGCGGTGACTTGGCTGACTAGGGGTCCGGGCACGGCTGCAGCAACTGCGTCGTGAGATCAGCCCAGCTGCCGACACGACCCGGCTGACCGCCGAATCGCGCGACCTGGCGCAGGAACTGCGCGCGCGATATGTCGGTCGCGCCCAGGCTGAGCGTATGCGCGTTGCTGACCTGGGTGTCGATCAGCGGGAAGCCCAGGGCATGCAGCAGCTGGCCAAGCGCAATCAGCGCGATCTTCGAGCCACCGCTTTCGGCGCTGAACATCGATTCGCCACAGAACAGCCGACCCACCGCGATGCCATAGATCCCGCCGACCAGCCGGTTGCCGTCCCACACCTCCACGCTGTGCGCGTGTCCCAGGACATGCAGGCGCACATACGCATCGATCATCGCCGGCACGATCCAGGTGCCGGATGCTTCGGCGCGCGGCGCGGCACAGGCGCGGATGACCGTGTCAAACGCATGATCAACGGTCAGTCGCCAGTGCTTGCCGGCGAGCTGGCGACGCAGGCTGCGATTGATCTTCAATCCCTCGGTGCGCAGCACGCAGCGCGGATCGGGCGACCACCACAGGATCGGCTCGTCTTCGCTGAACCAGGGAAAGATGCCGCGCGCGTAGGCCGCCAGCAAGCGCCGCGGCGACAGGTCGCCACCGAATGCCAGCAGGCCGTTCGGCTCGTCCAGCGCTTGATGCGGATCGGGAAAGCGATCCGGCGCATCCGGGTCGAGCTGCGGCAGATGGATCATCGTTGGGTGCGATCGGCGTACGGGCTGTGCTGTTGCAGCTCGGCGGCGTAAGCGTCGACCGCTTCGGCCTCGCGTGCAAGCGCCGCGGCCACGGCGGAGCGGAAGCCGGGGTTGACCAGGTAGTGGCGCGAGTGTGTACGCACGGGCAGGAAGCCGCGAGCCAGCTTGTGCTCGCCCTGCGCGCCGGGTTCGAAGCGCGTGAGCCTGCGGGCAATCGCATGTTCGATGCCGCGGTAGTAGCACAGCTCGAAATGCAGTCCGGGCACGTCCATCGTGGCGCCCCAGTAGCGGCCATACAGCACGCTGTCGCTCTGCATGAACAACGCCATCGCGATGATTTCTGCCCCCTGCCATGCCAGGGCGAGTTGCACGGCCTGGCCCAGCTCGCCAAGCCGGCTGAAGAACGCGGAGGTCAGCGCCGCGTGATTGCCCTTGGCATCGAAGGTGGCCGCATACAAGGCATGCACCCGATGCCATTCGGCGGCGCTCAAGCTGTCGCCGCTGCGCATCCCGATCGTCAGGCCGCTGGCTTCAAGCTGGCTTCGCTCGCGCAGGATGTTCTTGCGCTTCTTGTGGTTCAGCGCCGCGAGGAAATCGGGAAAGTGCCGGTAGCCGTGGTTGTGCCAGTGGAACTGGACGTCCGAACGCGCAAGCCAGTTTTCGTCGAACGCGGCAAGTTCGGTTTCCTGCAGGAAATTCGCATGCACCGAGGACAGCCGCAGCCGTTCGGCTTCGTTGCGCATCGACTCGACCAGCGCGCGTTGCAGCCGTGGCGTGTCTTCGTCGTTGCCGGCGAGCAGGCGCGGGCCGGGCACCGGCGAGTAGGGCACGCCGTTGAGCAGTTTCGGGTAGTACTCGCCGCCGGCGCGTTCCCACGCATTGGCCCAGCTGAAGTCGAACACGAACTCGCCATGCGAGTTGCCTTTCAGGTACAGCGGCGCGGCGGCCAGCAGCCGGCCCTGTTCGTACAGGCCAAGATGATGTGCCTGCCAGCCCCACTCGGGAAGAATGCAGCCGCCATGTTCCAGTGCAGCCAGGAACGCGTGCGACACGAACGGGTTGGCATCCGCCCGCAAGCCGTCCCATACCGCCGCCGGCAGCTGGTCGATCGTCGTGTGGAAGCGCGCTTCGATCAAGATAATGCCGCCGCTGCGGCAGGGAGTTGTTGCACGGGGTCGCCGCGCAGCAACTCGTGGATGCCGTGCCGGCGCATCAGCCCACCGGCGTCTGCTGATCCAGCCAGCGCTCGGCGTCCAGTGCGGCCATGCAGCCGAAGCCGGCCGAGGTGACCGCCTGGCGATAGACGTGGTCGGCGACGTCACCGGCGGCGAACACGCCCGGCACCGAGGTCATCGTGGCCATGCCGCTGAGCCCGGTGCGGATCTTGATGTAGCCGTCGTGCATGTCGAGCTGGCTTTCGAAGATGCCGGTGTTCGGGGTGTGGCCGATCGCCACGAAGAAGCCGGTCGCCTCGATGTCGCGGGTGACGCCTGAATTGACGTCCTTCACGCGCACGCCGGTGACGCCGGTATCGTCGCCCAGCACTTCGTCGATGCTGTGGTTCCAGACCAGCTCGATCTTGCCGGCGGCGGCCTTCTCGAACAGCTTGTCCTGCATGATCTTCTCGGCGCGCAGCTTGTCGCGGCGATGCACCAGGTAGACCTTGCGGCCGATGTTGGCCAGGTACAGCGCTTCCTCGACCGCGGTGTTGCCGCCGCCGATCACCACCACGTCCTGGTCACGGAAGAAGAAGCCGTCGCAGGTGGCGCAGGCGGAGACGCCCTTGCCCTTGTATTTTTCCTCGCTGGCGATGCCGAGGTATTTGGCGGTGGCGCCGGTGGCGATGATCAGTGCGTCGGCGGTGTATTCGCCGGAATCGCCCTTGAGCCGGAACGGCCGCTGCTTCAGGTCCACGTTGTGGATATGGTCGAAGATCATCTCGGTATGGAAGCGCTCGGCGTGCTCGGCCATCCGCTGCATCAACGCCGGCCCCTGCAGGCCCTCGACGTCACCGGGCCAGTTGTCCACGTCGGTGGTGGTCATCAGCTGGCCGCCCTGCTGAATGCCGGTGATCATGGTCGGCTTCAGGTTGGCGCGCGCCGCATACACCGCAGCGGTGTAGCCGGCCGGGCCGGAGCCGAGGATCAGCAGGCGGCTGTGCTTGGGGGTGGTCATGGTTATAATCCTTGGGTTTGCTGGCAGCTTGGATCGTTATTCGCTTCAGCCCCTGCCGCGGTTTCAGATGACCGTTTCGCGGGTCGAGGCGGAGCTTTGAATCCGCAAGGATGGGGAACGGAGCACCCCGATTCAAGCTTTCCGGCCATTGACGCTTCTTCAACCCTGCTCGGCGCACGCAAGTCGCCACTGCAACGAACTCCACAGGACTGCCTCCCATGCGTATCGGTATCCCCTCCGAAACCAAGACCCTTGAAGGTCGTGTTGCCCTCGTCCCCGCCGCCGCCGCCGATCTGGTGCGTCGTGGCCACGAAGTGTTCCTCCAGTCCGGCGCCGGCCTGAAAAGCGGCTTCGCCGACGAGGCCTACGTCAAGCAGGGCATCAAGATCGTGCCGGACGCCGCCGCGCTGTACGAGGCTGGCGAGCTGATCGTCAAGGTGAAGGAGCCGGTTGCCGGCGACCTGGCCTTGCTGAAGAAACATCACCTGCTGTTCTGCTACCTGCATCTGGCCGCCGAGCCGGAACTGACCAGGAGCCTGCTCGACATCGGACTGACCGGCATCGCGTTCGAGTCGGTGGACGAGAACGGCGTGCTGCCGCTGCTGCTGCCGATGTCGGTGATCGCCGGTCGCATCGCCACCCAGATCGGCACCACGTTGCTGCATCGCCCGCAGGGCGGCAAGGGCAAGCTGCTGGGCGGCATGGCCTCGACCCCGCGCGGCAAGGTGGTCGTGCTGGGCGCCGGTGCGGCCGGTGGCAACGCCGCGGCGCTGGCCGCCGCGGCTGGTGCCAACGTGGTGGTGTTCGACAAGCGCCAGGACCGCCTCGCCGAGATGATGGCGATGGGCCCGAACGTCACCGCGCTGTACGCCTACGAATCCTCGGTCGCCGAGGAAGTGCGCGATGCCGACATCGTGGTCGGTGCGGTGCTGATTCCCAGCGCCAAGGCGCCACGCGTGGTCACCGAGGCGATGGTCAAGACGATGGAGCCCGGCTCGGTGCTGGTCGACATCTCGATCGACCAGGGCGGCTGCTTCGAGACCTCGAAGCCGACCACCTGGAAGGAGCCGACCTACGACGTGCACGGCGTGACGCATTTCTGCGTGACCAACATGCCGGGCGCGGTGCCGCAGACTTCGTCGGTGGCGATCTCCGCGGCGATCCTGCCGTACGTGCAGCGGCTGGCCGCCGGCAAGGAATGGCGCGAATTCGCTCCGTTGAGCGGTGGCGTGAATATCGATGGCGGCAAGCTGGTGCATCCGGCGTTGCAGGGTATGCTCTGATCCAGTCTGGAACGAGCCAGTCGAAAAACAGGAAGCCCTCCCCGGTGGCGCGAAGCACGAACGTCAAGCAACAACCGAAGGAAGGCCTCAGCGAAGAGCTGAAGCGCCGGCTGCGTGAAGCCGGCGCTTTGCTGTTGCTGCCGCTGGCGCTGTATCTGCTGGTGTGCCTGTTCAGTTACAACGCGCACGATCCGAGCTGGACGAATGCCAGCCAGATCAACCTCGCGCAGAATTTCGGCGGCACCGTGGGTGCGCATATCGCCGACCTGCTGCGCTGGATCTTCGGCCTCGTCGCGTACTGCTTTCCGTTGCTGCTGCTGTTGCTCGGCGTGCAGGTACTGCGCCAGCACGGTGCACGGCCCGCGCATCCCTGGGAACCCTCGCTGCGCCTGATCGGTTTCGTGTTTTTCTTCATCACCGGACCGGCGCTGCTCTACCTCAATTTTCATGATGAGCCGATACAGCCGCAGGGCGTCGGCGGCATCATCGGCGTGTGGGTTGGCGATGCGCTGCTGCATGCCTTTGGCGACAAGGGCGCGCCGTTGCTGCTGCTGGCGCTGTTCCTGGTGGCGGTGACGCTGGCCACCGGGCTGTCGTGGTTCAGGGTGATGGACTGGACCGGGCAGGCCGTATTGAGGCTGCTCAGCTGGGTTCGCGAAAAACTGCGTCAGGCACCGCAGGCGATGGCTGCACGGCAGGCGCGCACCGAGCGCGAGGTGGTGAAGAAGGCCGACGCCGTCAAGCAGGCCAAACGCGAGCCGGTGCGCATCGAACCGGCACCCGCGCCGGTACAGAAAAGTGAGCGGGCCAGACTCGAAACGCAGATCCCGCTGTTCGTCGGTGCCGCCACGCCGGGCGAACTGCCGCCGCTGTCGCTGCTCGACGAGGCGCCGCCGCAGGGGCCGGGCTATTCCGAGGAAACCCTGGAGGTGCTCTCGCGCCAGGTCGAGTTCAAGCTGAAGGATTTCAAGATCGACGCCAAGGTGGTCGGCGCCTATCCGGGCCCGGTGATCACCCGCTTCGAGATGGAGCCGGCGGCCGGTGTGCGCGGCTCGCAGGTGTCGAGCCTGGACAAGGACATCGCGCGCGGCCTGTCGGTGGTCAGCGTGCGCGTGGTCGACGTGATCCCCGGCAAGAACGTGATCGGACTGGAGATCCCCAACACCAAGAAGCAGATCGTCTACCTGTCGGAGATCCTGCGCTCGGACAAGTACGACCAGCTGAAGTCGCCGCTGGCGCTGGCGCTGGGCAAGGACATCGGCGGCAAGCCGGTGGTGGTCGATCTGGCCAAGATGCCGCATCTGCTGGTCGCCGGCACCACCGGTTCCGGCAAGTCGGTGGCCGTGAATGCGATGGTGCTGAGCCTGCTGTACAAGGCCAGCGCGAAAGA
>DAIMGD010000156.1:0-5690 GCA_036724165.1 Rhodanobacter sp. | reverse complement strand
TCGACCGAGGCAAAGTAACTGTTGAAGTCGACGAACAGGCTGCGCAGGCTCATGGGAATCTCGTAAGCGAGCGGGTGGTATAGCTTGCTCCGGTCTCGCGGCGGGAGACAGTGCCGCCACCCGGCCGGCGATGGAATCGGCTAGGCTGGCGCCACCGTCGGCAGGGGTGGCACGGGGAGTGCGTGCGGCGGCTTTCTTCCACGTAACCAAGGGGGCTCCATGGGTACTTCTTCGTTTGCGGCGCTTGCCGGCATGGGCATGTTCGCGATGCTGCTGATGATCGTCGGCAGCATCCTGATGGGCGCGCTGATCCTGTGCCTGTCATTCCGGCTGGTGGTCGGCTACATGCCGTCCTATCTGCGCTCGATCGGCGTGATCCTGGCGACGTTTGTTGCGGTGCTGTTGGCGTCCGTCGTACTGGGAATGATCCCGCACGGACTGAGCAGTTTCCTGTCGCTGCTTGCGGACTTCCTGGTCGGCGCCGCCGTGATCAACCATCTGCTGCTGGCCCAGGACGGCAGCCAGGTCGGCTACGGCAAGGCATGTCTGGTGCAGCTGGTCTACATGGTGATCGGCTTCGCGCTGCTGCTGGTCCTTGGGCTGATCATGGCGATGGTTTTCGGCGTCGCGATGTTCGCGATGCACTGAACACGCCAGCCTGTTTCAACCTTGAAAATGCAGGAAGGGGAGGATGAAATCCGCCCCTTCCTGATATGACGCAGCTGCCGGCTCAGACCAGACTGGTGGCAATCCCGAAGCTGATCGCCATGATCGCCGCCACCGCCATGCAGGCGCTGCCGGGCCGGATGCGGTGCGCGTCGATGCGCGGGGTCAACCGCCACAGCAGCACGCTGCCGATCAGCATGTCCAGCACCAGCGCGCAGCGCAGCAGGCCGGAACCCAGCAGCGGCGCGTAAGGTGGCTGCAGGTGACCTTCGTACGCGGCCACGCCGACGATCAGCAGCAGGCCGATCAGGTTCCACAGCAGGCAGGCGAAGTAGATGCGGTTGAACACCACCGCGCAACGTTCGGCCCAGCGCAGCACGGACCAGCCGATCAGCGCAAAGAACAGTGCGCCGATGCTGCTGTAGAGCACCCACCAGAGCAGGCTGCTGAGCACGGTAAGCAGGGTGGTCATACGGTTTGCTTGAATCCCAGCTGGCGCAGCAGTTTGGCCATCAGCCAGGCCGGACCGATCAGCAGATACGACAGGTCGGTGAGGAAGCTGGGCCGGCGGCCCTCGAACTTGTGGCCGACGAACTGGCCGATCCAGGCGACCACGAACACGCCGATCGCCAGGTAACAAAGCGATGCGGCACCGAGCCGGTAATACAGCAGGTTGGTGAGCAGCCCGAGCAGCGCGAACGCGATCAGCAGCGCCGCTGCCAGCCGGTGCGAGTGTTTCCAGTACCAGTAGAACGCCAGCACCATCGCCAGCACCGCCCATGATCCGGGGCGGGCAAAGCTGGCCGGTACCGGGATCGCCCACAGCAGCGCGATCACGCTCCACACGATCGGCGGCACGCAGAGCCAGTGCAGGCGCTGGTTGGTCGGGTTCTGGTGATCGGCGCTATAGCTGTCGAGCCAGCTCTGCATGTCGCGCATGGGGCAACTCCGGGTCGTTAGTCGAGCTGGATGCCGGCCAGCCGCTGCAAAGCTTCGGCATACTTGGCGGCGGTGGCGGCAATCACCGTATCCGGAATCACCGGGCCGGGCGCGGTCTTGTTCCAGTCCTGGGTTTCCAGATAGTCGCGCACGAACTGCTTGTCGTAGCTGGGCGGGCTGATCCCGACGCGGTACTGATCGGCCGGCCAGAAGCGCGAGGAATCCGGCGTCAGCATCTCGTCCATCACGTACAGCTTGCCCTCCGCATCGGTGCCGAACTCGAACTTGGTATCGGCGATGATGATGCCGCGTTCGGCCGCATAGACGGCCGCCCAGCGGTAGATCGCCAGGGTGGCGTCGCGCACCTTGTCGGCCAGTTCCTTGCCCACCGCATCGACCACCACGTCGTAGCTGACGTTCTCGTCGTGGTCGCCGACGGCAGCCTTGGTCGATGGCGTGAAGATCGGCGCCGGCAACTGCTGCGCTTGCCGCAGGCCAGCCGGCAGCGTGATGCCGCACAGCGAACCGCTGGCCTGGTAATCCTTCCAGCCCGAGCCGATCAGGTAACCGCGGGCGATCGCCTCCACCGGCACCGGCTTCAGTCGCCGCGTGACCACCGCGCGCTTCTCGTACAGCGCCAGGTCGGTGCCGGGCGGCAGTACCTCGGCCAGCGGCACGTCGAGCAGGTGGTTCGGCAGCAGGTGCGCGGTCTTGCCGAACCAGAAGTTGGAGATCTGCGTCAGCATCTCACCCTTGCCGGGGATCGGATTGGGCAGCACCACGTCGAATGCCGACAGCCGATCCGTCGCGACCATCAGCAGGCGCGCGCCGGACAGCGCATAGACATCGCGCACCTTGCCACGATGGATCAGTTCCAGGCCGGGCAGGTTCGATTGCAGCAGGGTGGTGGGCACGGCGACGGTTCCGCAAGCTCGGGGAAGCTGCCTATTCTAGCCGTTGCGGCCGGAGTGCCGGAAAGTCGCATCCAGCCGGCGATATTCCCGGGCACTGCTAGAATTGCTCGCCTTCATCCCCATGTGTTGCCGATGCGAATCCTACTGACTGCGGCGCTGTGCCTGGCCGCCGCCCTTCCAGCCCATGCCCAGAAGCCGAGCCCGGCACCCGTGCGACCCAGCCGGTTGGGCCTGTGCGCGGCCTGCCATGGCGAGGCCGGCCATGCCGGCGTGCCCGGCGCGCCGAACCTTGCCGGCCAGCCACTGGATTACCTGCGCAGCGCACTGGCGCAGTACCGCGATGGCCGCCGTGACGTGCCGTTGATGCGTGCGGCGATCGGCCCGGTCAGCGCTACCGAACTCGATGCCCTGGCGCGCTGGTACAGCGCACAGTCGCCGCAGGCGCAGGCAACCCCATGAGTTTTTCCTACACGTTGTGGTTCGCCTTTTTCGGCCTGATCATCGGCCATGTGCCGGGCGCGATTACCGGCGGCATCATCGGCTTCATCTTCGACAACCTGCGGCATACCCAGCGCAAGAACGCCACGCCGGAGGCCGGCGGTTATGTCGGGCCGCTGTTCACCCTGCTCGGCGCGGTGGCGAAATCCGATGGCCGCGTGTCGGAAGCCGAGATCGCCGTGGCCGAGCGGTTGATGACGCGGATGAACCTGGACACCGAACTGCGCAAACAGGCCGCCGCCAGCTTCAACGCCGGCAAGCAGCCGGAGTTCGACGTCACCCAGACCATCACCGCGCTGCGCAACTGGGTCGGCATGCGCCGCGACCATGCATTCCCGGTGCTCGATGTGGTGATCGAAACCGTGCTGGCCGAGGGCAACCCGGCACCGGAAAAGATGGCGATCCTGCGCCAGCTCGCGTTTGCGCTGCGGGTCAGCGACATGGAGCTGATGGCGCTGATGGCGATGAAGGGCTACGCGTGGCATGCCGGCGCTGGCCAGCGCGGTTACGGTCATGGCCAGCAGGGCCGCGGTCCGGGCGGCGGCTATGTGCCACCGCAGCGCACGACGCAGGGGCCGGATCCGTATGCGGTGCTCGGCATCGAGCGCGGCGCCGAGGATCGCGCGGTCAAGCGCGCCTACCGCAAGCTGATTTCGGAGCATCATCCCGATCGCCTCGGCGACCTGCCCGAAGACATGCGCAAGCGCGCCGAATCGCGAGCCAGCGAAATCAATGCCGCCTACGACCGGATCAAGGAACAGCGCGGGTTCAAGTAAGCAGGCAACGGGGCGTGTGCAGGCTGTTGTAACGTGTGTTCCGAGTCGGCTGGAAAGATGGCGTAAAAAAGCGTTTTGCTCTCCCCGTTCCCCGTTCCCCGTTCCCAAGGCTCCGCCATGACCAAGCAAGCCCCGATGATCGCCCCGTCCATCCTCGCCGCCGATTTCGCGCGGCTGGGCGAAGACACTGCCGCCGCACTGGCCGCCGGTGCCGACTGGGTGCATTTTGACGTGATGGACAACCACTACGTGCCGAACCTGACGATCGGCCCGATGGTGTTGCAGTCGCTGCGTGGCTACGGCATCACCGCGCCGATCGACGTGCACCTGATGGTCAAGCCGGTCGACCGCATCGTGCCGGATTTTGCCAAGGCCGGCGCCAGCCTGATCAGTTTTCATCCGGAAGCGAGCGAGCATATCGACCGCACGCTCGGCCTGATCAGGGAATCGGGCTGCCACGCCGGACTGGTGTTCAACCCGGCCACGCCGCTGGATTACCTCGACTACGTGATGGACAAGCTCGACCTGATCCTGATCATGTCGGTCAACCCCGGATTCGGCGGGCAGAAATTCATCCCCGGCACGCTGGAAAAGCTGCGCCAGGTGCGCCGGCTGATTGACGACAGCGGTCGCGCGATCCGGCTCGAGGTCGATGGTGGGGTGACGGCCGACAACATCGGGGCGATTGCCGCCGCCGGTGCCGACACCTTCGTCGCCGGTTCGGCGATCTTCCATGCGAAGGACTACCGCGTCGAGATCAACGCCATGCGCCAGGCGATCGGCTGAACGTCACCCATAAAAATCCCGGCGCAATGAACAACTGCGCCGGGATAAACGTCATCGGATGACGTGAGAGGAAACACCATTGACTGGCAAGTGCCGACACGACCGCTAGAGGGGTCATCAACAACCGTGCCGGCACGTTCCACGGCAAATGGAATCCGTTGCCAATCAGTGATACTGACCGGGCCGATCCGGTTTGGTTCCCGGCCGGGCGCAAATTCCGCTGAAATGCGGCTGTGACGTGGTTCAGCCGCAAAAAAATCCCCTCGCGAGGAGGGGATAAGCAACCACCATGTCGGACGGATGCAGATGTTTGATGCGGCCGGCCCGCCTGCCGAAGCCACCGGCAATCCGGGCCTGCGGAACCCGGCGGTGAGGCGCTAGACGGGTTGCCACTCCGGGTCGGTTTCCTGCGGGCCCACGTCCGGCGCGATTCCCTTCGCGCCGGACGTGCCTGCGCCTTCCACGGCAAAGTGTTGGGCGATGAAGCGATCGCGGCGGAGTTTCTGCATGGCAGGCATCTCAATGGATGCCGAGGATCAGGCCGAGCAGCAATGCGCCCAGCGCCAGCGTCACCCGCAGTGGCTCGAAGCTGTGCAGCTCGGCGTTCGGGTCGTGTTCGGTGGATTCGATTTTCGACATCGTGCGGCTCCATGTTTGGTGCATGGTTCCCATCAAACATCCCGTCGCGGCGCTGGCGCCGGCGCAATCAGGCCGACTTGCCGCTGGCTTCTGACAAAACGCGGGCACTGATGCCGCATGGCTTGCGTGGCGACGGCGCGCATAGCACGCTGCAGGCATCTCACTCCGGAGCGCGCCATGGGCCGCAGCATTGCCATCGTCGAAGACGAACCGTTGATCCGCGCCAACTACGTCGAGGCGCTGAACCGCTTTGGTTACGATGCGCGCGGCTATGCTTCGCGGCGGGAAGCGTCGATCGCGTTTGCGATGCGCCTGCCGGAACTGGTGATCATCGACATCGGTCTCGGCGACGAGCCCGAGGGCGGCTTCGACCTGTGCCGCGAACTGCGCGCGAAATCGTCCACGCTGCCGCTGATTTTCCTCACCGCGCGCGATTCGGATTTCGACGTGATCTCCGGCCTGCGCCTGGGCG
>DAIMGD010000155.1:0-5775 GCA_036724165.1 Rhodanobacter sp. | reverse complement strand
GCGCGTCACCGGAAACCGCACCACGTGAGTACCACGGCACCTGCCTCCAACGCACCGGAACCGATCGGTGCCACCATGCTGTTTTCGCTGCTTCTGCATGGTGTGCTGTTGCTCGGCATCACCTTTCATTTCGTGAAACCCAGGCCCAGCCTGCCGACGCTGGACGTGACGCTGGTCAACGTGGCGAATCAGGAGGCGCCGGACAAGGCGGATTTCCTGGCCCAGGCCAACAACCGCGGCGGCGGTCAGAGCGACCGCGCGGCACGGCCATCGCAGCTGTTCTCCGGCGCGCTGCCCAGACCCGATCCGGGTACCGCCGCGCAACCGGTCGAGGAGGCAACGCCATTGCCGCGTGAGGCCACGCCGACCCGCATGGTCACCACCATTGGCGCGACCGACTTCAGCGTTTCCAGTGATACCGCACAAACCAAGGTTGACCCGCAGGATCAGGCCACGACGGCCGCTGATGCGCGGCGTGAGCAGGCCATCGCGCAATTGGCGGCCGAGGTGCGCGAAAAGCAGGTGGCTTACGCCAAACGGCCGAAGGTCAAATACCTCACGGCCAGCACCAGGGAATACGCTTTTGCCGCCTATATGCGCGGCTGGTCCGACCGCGTCGAGCGGATCGGCAACCTCAACTATCCGGAAGAGGCGCGTCGGCGCGGCCTGCACGGGGACGTCCTGCTCACCGTGGTACTTCGGCTCGACGGCAGCATCAAGAGCATCGAGGTGATCCAGAGCTCGGGTGAAAAGATCCTCGACTCCGCCGCTGAACGGATCGTGCGGCTGGCCGCACCGTTTCCGCCAGCCCCGCAAAGCGGCGAACGCGTGGATGAACTCAATATCACCCGCAGTTGGCGGTTCCAGCCGGACAACGTGCTGCAGACGCGCTGAAGCGCAGCGCAGGCAAGGCACTGCGCATACAATGGGCGCATGACCGTCTTGCCGCTCTCGACCCTTACCGGGCATTTCCTGATCGCCATGCCGAACCTGGCCGAACCGCCGTTCGCGCGCGGTGTGACCCTGCTCTGCCAGCACGACGAGGATGGCGCGGTCGGCCTGCTGGTAAACCAGTTATCCGAATATCGCCTCGGCGACGTACTCGCGCAGATGAAACTCGAATGCGTGGATAGCGAGTTGGCCGATGCCCCTGTGCTGATCGGCGGCCCGGTGCAGCAGGAGCGTGGCTTCGTACTGCACCGCGAGCCGGGCGACTGGGAATCCAGCTATCGCATCAACGCCGACTGGTCGGTCACCACCTCGCGCGACATCCTGGTGGCGATGGCTGCCGGTGAAGGCCCGCGCCAAGCGATCATGGCGCTGGGTTACGCCGGCTGGGAGGCCGGCCAGCTGGAGCAGGAGCTGATGGCCAATGCGTGGCTCACCACCGAAGCCTGCGGCCGGGTGGTATTCGACACTCCGCTGGAAGATCGCTGGAGTGCCGCCGCCGGGCTGGTCGGGGTCGACCCGCGACAGTTGTCCGGCTATGCGGGCCACGCATGAGCTGTGTGCTCGGGTTTGATGTCGGCAGCCGTTTGACTGGCGTCGCCGTGGGCAATTCGTTCACCGCCAGCGCGCGCGCGCTGACCACCGTGCCGGTACGCGAAGGGGAGCCCGACTGGATTCGGCTCGATGCCCTGCGCAAGGAATGGCTACCGGACACGCTGATCGTCGGCCTGCCGCTGGCGCTCGACGGTGGCGAGCAGCCTGCCAGCCGCAGCGCGCGCCGTTTCGCCACCCAGTTGGAACAGCGCTATGGCCTGCCGGTGATGCTGGTCGACGAGCGCCACAGCTCGCGGGAAGCTGCCCAACGGTTTGCCGCCGCCCGCGCCGCCGGACTCAAGCGCCGCCGCGATGCCAGCACGATCGACGCCGAGGCTGCCGCGGTCATCGTGGAGCGCTGGCTGAACACCTCCGCGATGCTGCCGACCGGCAACATCGACCACTAGACCCCGACCTTCTCCCCTTTCAGACCTGCCGCCATGAGCCCTCGCCTGCGCCATCTGACAACCCTGGAAAACCTTCCCCACGCCACCATCGAGCGACTGCTCGATCGTGCCGAAGCGCTGCGCGATGCCTGCGCGCATGGCACCCGCAAGCTCGACGTGCTGGCCGGTCGCACCGTGCTGAACCTGTTCTTCGAACCGTCCACGCGCACGCGCACCTCGTTCGAGCTGGCCGCGCGCCGGCTCGGTGCGGACGTGGTCAATTTCGACATCGGCCTGTCCTCCACCAGCAAGGGCGAGGAACTGTTCGATACGCTGCACACGCTCGAGGCGATGCACCTGGACGCGATCATCGTGCGCCACAAGCAATCCGGCACGCCGGACGAACTGGTGCGTCATGCGATGAGCGGCGTATCGGTGATCAACGCTGGCGACGGCAACCGTGCACATCCGACCCAGGGCCTGCTGGATGCCTTGACGATCCGCCAGCACCGGCCGGATTTCGAGAATCTCACGGTGGTCATCTGCGGTGATATCAGGCATTCGCGGGTGGCCCGTTCGGACATCCACGCCCTGGCAACCCTGGGCGTGAAGCAGATCCGGCTGTGTGGCCCGACCGCGCTGATGCCGGTAGCGGACGAATTTCCGCATTGCCATCATTACGACGACTTCGACGCGGCAATCCGCGGTGCCGATGCGGTGATCATGCTGCGCCTGCAGAAGGAGCGCATAGCCTCCATCGACCTGCCGGACGAGGCTGCGTATTTCGTTCGCTATGGTCTGGATCAGCGCCGTCTGGCGCTGGCGGCGAAGGGTTGTCTGGTGATGCATCCCGGCCCGATCAACCGTGGCATCGAGATCGCCACCGAGGTGGCCGATGGTGCGCAGTCGCGCATCCTCGAGCAGGTCGGCAACGGCGTATTCGTGCGCATGGCGGTACTGAACGAGGTGCTGGCCCGCTGAACCACAGGCGGCCAAGCGCAGCGCCATGACGGCTGGAGGATTGCCGCGCCGCAGCAAGCCGTAAAGCGGGCATAATATGTCGCGCCACATTCACTACTACCTGGGGACCATCATGCGATCGACGACGCGGCTTTTCGCGCTGGGCTTTGCCGGCGTCATGCTGGCGGCTTGCGGACACAAGGACAAGGATGCACCGCTGGCTTTCGTACCGGCCGACACGCCCTACGTGATGGCCAATCTCGATGTACTGAACGACGATACCCGCACGGCGCTGCTCGCCCAGGCCGACGCGCAACTACCTGCCCAGCTGGCGAACATCAACGCCATCGCCGATCAACTGGCGAAGAAGGATCCCGATGGCGCACGCCTGATGCGCGCGCTCAGCGCGGAATTCAACGGCAAGAGCATCGAGGCCTTCGCCCAGAATGCCGGACTTGACCTCAAGGGGCATTCCGCTTTTTACGGTCTGGGGCTGGCGCCAGTCATGCGCTTCGAGCTCAGTGACCCAAAAGCCTTCGAAGGGTTCATCGGTCGGCTCGAAACCGCGTACGGCAAAAAACTCGATGTCGCCAAGATCGCTGATCAGAGCTATCGCAAATACACCTCGACCGCCTCGGGAACCGAGGTGGTGCTGGCCACGGTCGGCAAGCAGGCGGTGGCGGCGTTGTTGCCGGCCGATGCTTCGCCCGCCCTGCTTCGTCAGGCGCTTGGCCTGGATCGGCCGCAAAAAAGTCTGCAGGACGATGGACGCCTGACCACCCTGGCCAAGGCCAAGGGTTACCAGAAATGGCTGGTCGGCGATCTGGATCTCACCCGCGCACTGCCGCTGGCACTGAGCGGCAACGACCCCCTGCTCGGCGCGCTGCGCAAGGCGCGTGCCGAGGCCGAATCGGCCAAGACCGGCGAGCCCGTCGCGAATCAGCTGCAGACATCGCCGGCTTGCGCCAGCGACGCGGCGCGCATCGCCGCCCGCATACCTGGCATGAGTTTCGGCTACACCCAGCTGGACGCCAAGAATCAGGGTGTGCGTTTTGACGTGGCATTGGCTGACGACATAAGCCATGCCTTTGCCGGTCTCAAGGTGGAACTGCCCGGACTGGGCAACACCGGCACCGCGCCATTTGACCTGAGCTTGGCATTGCCGATCGCGCAGCTGCGTACGTTCTGGTCGGCGCAGGCCGATGCCGTCGCGGCCAAGCCGTTCACCTGCCCCGCCCTGGTCGACCTCAACGACAGTTTTGCCAAGCTCGGCCCGGCCATGCAGAAAGCCGCGATTCCGCCCTTTGGCGACATGCTCGGCCTGCGCGTGGTGCTGGATACGCTGGTTTCCGGCCAGGATGCCAGCCTGCCGAAATTCACCGGGCGGATCGTGCTGGCCACCAACAACCCTGCCGGGCTGCTGGCGATGGGTCAGATGATGGTGCCCGCGCTCGCCCAACTGAAGCCCACCAACGACGGCAAGCCGGTGCCATTGCCGCAAGACATGAGCAGCATGCTGGGCCAGCCCGGCTGGATCGCCATGAGTGACAAGGCGCTGGCACTGGGTTTGGGCGCTGGTGAGGACAGCCAGCTCGCTGACACGCTGAAGACCCCGACCGGCGATGCCGGCCGCATGGCGCGCATGCATCTCAGCGGTGCGATGTACCTCAACTGGCTGCAGTTGATGGAACAGAAAGTGGACAGCCTTGCCGCCGCTACCGCCGCGATGAGCAAGAGTGACGAGCCTTCGCTGGACGTCGACAATACGGATGATGCCGCGCAGGCTGCCGCCAATGCGGCGCGCTCCAAGGCGCAGTTCGCCGCCATGAAGACCCAGGCCGAACGCGTCAGCAGCATCGATGCCGAAATGCATGTGGTCGACGACGGCATGGTGATCACCAGCCAGACCGTACTGAAATAAGCTCGATGGGCAGCCTGAACCGGGATGCCTCGGCATCCCGGTTTTTTTGTGCCCGCATTCCTCTGCTGACACACCGCCAACATCGCCGTGACCTTTCCTTCGCATACACAAGTCTCAGCTGAACCGGTCCCTGCCGCGGCGACACCGCCTTCACGTCCGGACTGGTGCCATCAGCGTCACGGAAGCCCGCACCAGTGGCCACCGGCTGTCGACCAGACAGACCATCCCAACTTCAGGAGATCGCCATGCGTACTCGTTCAATGATCCGTAACAGCGTGTTTGCCACCGGCCTGATGATCGCTTTTGCCGCGGTTCCGTTTGGCCAGGTCGCAGCGCAGGATGCCGGTTCGATGCAGAAATCGTCCGACAATCAGACCGTGCCGGACAAGGCCGCCGATGCCTGGATCACCACCAAGGTCAAGTCCGAGTTCGGTACCACCAAGGGCATCAAGGCTACCGACATTTCGGTGGAGACCAGCGACGGCGTGGTCACCCTGTCGGGCACCGCCACCAGCAAGCATGAAAAGATGAAGGCTGTGCGCGTGGCCAAGAAGGTCAAGGGCGTGAAGAGTGTCGATGCTTCGGCCCTGACGGTTGCCATGAAGTCGGACAGCATGCCGTCCTCGAGCATGAGCAGCCACTGAGCAAGTAGCGCAGCCCGCGGGGGCTGCCATCGCCGTCCACGAAAAAGGAGCCTCGCGGCTCCTTTTTCGTGGACTCGCACGTCATCGGCGGATCAGCGATTCAGCAGGCTGTTGCCGCCACTGAAATTCTGCGAGTCGCGGGTTTCCTCAAGCTCCACGCCGTCCAGTCCCTGCGACAGGGTATGCGCATCGCCGCCCTGCGCAAGCTTGATGCGCAGGCGTACCTCGTTGGAACTGTCGGCATGGCGCAATGCGTCTTCGTAGGAAATCTCGCCGGCGTGGTACAGCTCGACCAGGCTCTGGTCGAACGTCTTCATGCCGA
>DAIMGD010000154.1:2541-5802 GCA_036724165.1 Rhodanobacter sp. | reverse complement strand
GCCTGCCATGTCGCTGCCGGCGGCCGATGCCCTTGGCGCACCACGGTGCCGTCAGCGGCGAATGGCATCGCGTGGCGATACCACTGTTCGCGCCAGCGGCTGACGTCATCAAGCGTTTTGACCGGATGGGTATACGCCACGCTGTCGGCCAAGCCCATCGCCTGCAATCCGGCCAGCCGTGCCGGCATGTCATCCGGACCGCTGGGCCAGTCCCATACGAACAGGCCGATCTGCGCGGCGGCGGCCGCATCCAGGCTATCGCGAGCCAGCGCACCGGCCACCGCTGAACGCGCATTCGCGCCGCCGTCATTCGCCTGCACATGACCGGGGATGCGCCAGTAGATTTCGCCCTGCAGCACGACACGCGCGGGCGCGTTCGGCAGGCGCTTGGGAATGGCGGCGATCAGCTGTGCCATCGCCGTCCAGTCCGAGCCACGCAGGCCGTCGCCGCGACTGGTCGCCTGCTGCAATTGGCCGTCCAGATACAGCAGGGTGACCGCCACGCCATCGGCCTTCGGCTGGACCCACAGGTCGCTGTCGCCGCGCGCATGCATCCAGGCTGCCAGCGCCGCGGCATCCGGCAGCTTAGCCAGGCCGGTCTGCGCCACCGGCGAAACCACGCGACCCGTGGCGTCGGCCAGGTGGGCGAGTTCCTTTGGTGCCTGCGCCGGAAAACAGCGACGCCAATGCGCAAAATGCTGCAACGCCTGGTCATAGACCGCGTCGTCGACCGGCGATTGTCCACTGACCCGGTACGCATGATTCCAGCCATCGAGCCGGTCATGCAGCGCGTCCAGTTCCTGCTTCGCCTGTGCCGGCGACCAGTCGGGGCAGTCGGCCGCGTGCACTGCACTGGCGGCGAATACCGCCACGCCGACGATCGACAGCAGCCATTCCATGCGCATGAGGCTTTCCAGTCCGTGGGTGCAGCCCACAGGCTAGCCAGTGACGGGCTGCGACGGCAGCCGAAGATGCCGATATTCCGCGTAGGCGCCGACCTTGTGGCCAAGCAGCGCCATGCCGGGTTATGCCGGGTTATGCCGAGGAATCGGCCGCGGGAAACCGGCTCGCAAAGCGCAGCATCGTCGCGCCGGCGAAGCGGCCGTTCGGGCCGAAGCGACGCTCCGCAATCACCCCGCCACCATCGTGATCGATCGCCACCACCGTGCCGGCACGGGTGCCATAGGTTTCACCACGGATAAACGCGGACGACAGCCAGCGCTCGCGTTCCAGGCCGATGCCGGTGTCCGGCAGCTGCGCATCCGGCGCGGTGCGTTCATCGGCGAGCGCCTCGAACAGCGGCGCGAAATCGGCTTCGCCACCGTCATCGATCCAGTGCCGCAGCCGCTGCATCAGGGCACGCGTCTTCGGCCACGGCGTATTGAAGTCGGCGTTCGACAGACCATGCACGCCGGGCGTCACCGACTGCGCGCGCGGTTCGGGGCGATTGCCCAGATAGAACGCCTCGCGCGCATCGAAGGTCAGCAGGTTGAACGGCCGGTAGTCCGCCGCCGCATGCAGCAACTGCTGCGCATGCGTGGCGGCATCCAGATTGCCGCCAAGATAGTCGGTCGCCAGCAGACCACGCGAAACCCCGAGCTGCGGATCACGCGGGTCGCGCACGTTGGTCACCACGCAGCAACGGCCTGCGTCCGTCACGCCCAGCCACGTGCCACCGGCTTCCAGGTCGCGGCCGCCGATGATCGGCGCATCGTCCCAGCGCGCCAACGGCGCACTGGGACGTGCGTGGAACTCGTCGCGATTGCCGGCCAGCACCAGCCGCCAGCGTGGATGCGCATGCCAGCCAAACGCGATCAGGCACATCAGCCGAAGAACCAGTAGCACACGCCGATCGACGCCAGCACACCGGCCAGGTCGGCCAGCAGCGCGCAACCCACGGTGTGACGCACACGCCGGATGCCGACCGCTCCGAAGTACACCGCCACCACATAGAACGTGGTCTCGGTGCTGCCCTGGATGGTCGCGGCGAGCAGCGCGGGAAAACTGTCGACACCGGAATGGTGCATCGTCTCGATCAGCATCGCGCGCGCGGCGCTGCCGGAAAATGGTTTCACCAGCGCGGTCGGCAGCGCATCGACGAAACGGTCGTCCAGCCCCGCATGCAGCACCAGCCAGCGGATGCCGTCGAGCGCGAAATCCAGCGCGCCGGAGGCGCGCAGCACGCCGACCGCGCAGAGCATCGCGATCAGGTACGGCAGCAGGTCCCTGGCCACCCCGAAGCCCTGCTTCGCACCATCGACGAAGCTCTCGAACAGCGGCACCTTCTTGTACGCGCCGGCACACAGGAACGCGATGATCACCCCGAACAGCAGCAGATTGCCGAGCAGCGCGGACAACGAGGCCAGCGCCACCGCCGTCAGCGAGGCCAGCACCGCGACGAAGCCGCCGAGCAGCAGCGCACCGCCGCCCAGCCACGCCAGCACCACCGGATCCCACAGCTTCAGGCGCTGCATGTACGCCACCGACAGCAGGCCGGTGAGGTTGGCGGCGAAATGCGCCAGCAGGATCGGCAGGAATACCAGCGTGGGATCGTGCGCACCGGCCTGCGCGCGGTACATGAACACGGTCACCGGCAGCAGCGTCAGCGACGAGGCGTTCAACACCAGGAACAGGATCTGCGCATTGCTGGCAGTGTCTGCGGAAGGATTCAGCGTCTGCAGCTCACGCATCGCGCGCAGGCCGATCGGCGTGGCGGCGTTGTCCAGCCCCAGCGCGTTGGCGGCGAAGTTCAGCGTGATCAGCCCGATCGCCGGATGCCCGCGCGGCACCCCCGGCATCAGCCGTGCAAACAACGGCCCCAGCACGCGGGCGAGGCGATCGACCAGCCCGGCCTGCTCGGCGATGCGCAGGAAGCCCAGCCACAGCGTGAGCGTACCGAACAGCAGCAGCATCACCTTGACCGACAGGTCGGCCATGTCGAACAGCGAGCCGACCACCGCGGCGAACACGCCCTCGTCGCCGCCGATCAGCCAGCGCGCCAGCGCCGCCACCGCGGCAGTCAGGAAAAATCCGAACCAGAGTCTATTGAGCACGCGGTGCGCCGTCAGCGGTCATCAGGCTGGAGCTTAATGAAGCTGGCACACGATTGGACAGCGCCGTGGTCAGGCGAGCTGTCCGGCGATCGCCGTCATCGCCAGCGCGCCGAGCATCTGCGCGATCGAACCGGCCGCTTCGCGACCATCGTGCACGGCGCGCACCACCTTCGGCTCGGGCTCGGCCGGCTGCTCCGACTTGAGCTTG
>DAIMGD010000154.1:0-2531 GCA_036724165.1 Rhodanobacter sp. | reverse complement strand
CGGCGCCACGCAGGTTGTCGCCGCCGGCGAACACCCGCGGATGGCTGGTCTGGAACGGTAACTTGCAGGCACCACCGGCGAGGATGCGACCCGTCTCATCCAGCGCGATGCCATGTCTGGCGCACCAGGTCGGCGGACTCGGGCGGAAGCCGAACGCCTGGATCACCACGTCGGCACGCAGTTCGGTTTCGCTGCCTGCAACATTGCGTGGATGTGGCCGGCCGTCGCCACCGTCGACCAGTTCGGTGGTCACCACGCGCACGCTGCGGACTCTGCCCTGCTCGCCATGCAGTGCCAGTGGCTGGCGATGGAACAGGAAGTTGATGCCTTCCTCGCGGCTGTAAGCCACTTCGCGCCGCGAGCCGGGCATGCTCGCCTCGTCGCGACGGTAGACGCAGGTGACCGAGGCGGCACCGAGACGGATCGCCGTGCGGTTGCAGTCCATGCCGGTATCGCCGCCGCCCAGCACCACCACATGCTTGCCATTGAGATCCAGTGCGGGTGGCACCGGCTGGTCGTCAAGCAGGCGGTTCGCGTTCGCGATCAGGAACGGCAACGCGTCATGCACGCCGTCGAGTTCGCGACCCGGCAATTCGCCGTCGACGAAGGTATACGCGCCGGTGCCGATGAAGACCGCGTCGTAGTCGCCGAGCAGGCTGTCGAACGCGATGTCGCGCCCGATCTCCACGCCGAGATGGAACCGCACGCCCATGCCTTCCAGCACTTCGCGGCGGGTGCGTATCACGCTCTTGTCCAGCTTGAACGGCGGGATCCCGAACGTGAGCAGGCCGCCGATCTCGCGCTGGCGATCGAATACATCCACCGCGATGCCGGCGCGACGCAGACGGTCCGCGCATGACAATCCGGCCGGCCCCGCACCGACCACGGCGACTCGGCGACCGGTTTCCTCGACACCGGACAGATCCGGCCGCCAGCCCTGGCGGAACGCCTCGTCGGTGATCGAGCGTTCGATGCTGCCGATCGTCACCGAACCGAAGCCGCCCTGCTCCAGCGTGCAGGCGCCTTCGCACAGCCGATCCTGCGGACATACGCGACCGCAGATCTCCGGCAGCGGATTGGTCTCGTGCATCAGGGTGGCGGCTTCAAACAGACGTCCATCCTGCACCAGCTTCAGCCAATCCGGAATGTAGTTGTGCACCGGGCAGGCGTGCTCGCAATACGGGTTGCCGCAGTCGAGGCAGCGCTCGGCCTGACCCACTGCTGCGGGCGCCGCGAAATCGCCGCTGATCTCGCCATAGCCGAGTACGCGGATCGCCACCGGCACCGCCTTCGGTGGTTGTCGCGGGAGATTGAGGAATTGAAACAGCTTGTCGCTCATGCCGCCCTCCGCAACTCGTCGGCCAGCGCAGCCAGGCTCGCCGCCTTCGGTTTGACCAGCCAGAAGCGCTGAAGCAACCCCCGGAAATCGCCCAGCAGGTGGCGCGCCCAGGCACTGCCGGTAAGTTCGGCGTGGCGCGCGATCAAGCCGCGCAGATGTTGCATGTAGTGCTCCATGCCCTCCGGCGAGATGCGCACGATGTCGACCAGTTCGTGGTTGTAGCAATCGACGAAGGCGCGCTCGAGATCGAGCACGTAGGCGAAGCCGCCGGTCATGCCGGCACCGAAATTCAGCCCGCACGAACCGAGCACGGCGACCACGCCGCCAGTCATGTATTCGCAGCAGTGATCGCCCGCGCCCTCGATCACCGCCAGCGCGCCAGAGTTGCGCACGGCGAAACGCTCGCCGGCGCGGCCCGCGGCAAACAGCTCACCGCCGGTGGCGCCATACAGACAGGTGTTGCCGAGGATCGACGCATCCTGGCTGGCGAACGGCGACTCTGCTGACGGCCGCACCAGGATGCGCCCGCCGGCCATGCCCTTGCCGACGCCATCGTTCGCTTCGCCGGTCAACTCGATCTGCACGCCGCCGGCGTTCCACGCGCCGAGGCTTTGCCCGGCACTGCCTTCCAGCTGCAGCGTGATCGGCTCGGGCATGCCGTGGTCGCCCCAGCGTCGCGCCACCTCGCCGGACAGGCGCGCACCGATCGCACGATCGGTGTTGGCGATCGTGTAGCGGAACGTGCCGCCCGAACCGAGTTCGACCAGCGGCGCGGCATCGGTCGCGATGCGCAAGGCCAGTGCGGCCTCATCGCGCATGGGATTGCGTGGCAGCGTGCAGGCGCTATCCACCGCGACGCTCAAACCATCATCGGCAATCAGTCGTGACAGATCGAGTCGACGTTGCACCGGCGTGCCGCCTTCAGCCTGGCTCAGCAGATCGCTGCGACCGACCAGCTCGCCGAGACTGCGCACACCCAGCTGCGCCAGATGCCCGCGCACGTCCTCGGCAACGAAGCGGAAGTAGTTCATCACCATCTCGGGCAGGCCGATGAAGTACTCCTTGCGCAACACCTCGTTCTGCGTGGCGACGCCGGTGGCGCAGTTGTTGAGGTGACAGATGCGCAGGTATTTGCAACCCAGCGCCACCATCGGCCCGGTGCCGAAACCGAAACTCTCGGCACCGAGCATCG
>DAIMGD010000153.1:0-5829 GCA_036724165.1 Rhodanobacter sp. | reverse complement strand
TGCAGGCGCAGGGGCGCACCACCATCCTCAAGCTCAACTACCGCAACACGCTGGAAATCCTCTCGGTCGCCCGCGCTTTCGCCAGCGAACTGCTCGACGCGCAGGCTGGCGAGGACGATGGCGTGCCGCTGATCGCGCCGGAAAGCGCAGGCCGCCGCGGCGCGGTGCCCGAGCTGATCCGCACCGACAGTGCCGCTGCGGAACTCGACACCCTGGTCAGCCAGATTCGCGACGAACTTGCGCACGGCCGCCGCCTCGACGACATTGCGGTGATCTACCGCTTCAACTGGCAAGGCGAAAAGCTGCGCACGGCGCTGGATCAGGCGGGCCTGAGCTGTCGACTTGCCGACGACAAGGGCGGCAAGGGTGCGCTGTTCCTGGTCAAGGACAGCATCAAGCTGGTCAGCATGCACTCCAGCAAGGGGCTGGAATTCCCGCTGGTGATCATTCCCCACCTCGGCCAGATGCCCAAGGCCGGCGAAGACGAAGCGCACGAGGCGCGCCTGCTCTACGTCGCGATGACCCGCGCCACCGAACGGCTGCTGCTGCTCCATCACGAGGACTCGCTCTTCAGCAAGCGGATACGCGATTCGATCAATGACGTGCAGGGTCAGTTGAACGCAGCGTCCGGACGCGGATTGGTGTAACCGCAATCGCCCCAACATCGAAGGGATGACGATAGCTCCGGCATGCGGCCGGACAGGAGTTCAGCATGAGCGCTTTCGATCTTGCTTCGCCCAGCGACGCCCAGCGGCGCGACATCACCGCCAAACTCTCCGCCGACGAGAAGCGCGTGCTGCTCGAACACGGCACCGAGGCGGCGTTCTGCGGGGTCTTCCTCGACAACAAGAAGGACGGCATCTACACCTGCCGTTTCTGCGGGCTGCCGCTGTTCCGTTCCAGCGCGAAGTTCGATTCCGGCACCGGCTGGCCGAGCTTCTTCAGGCCTTACGACGATGCACATATCAAGCTGATCCGCGACGCCAGCCACGGCATGATCCGCGTCGAGGAAGTCTGCGCGCGCTGCGACAGCCATCTCGGCCATGTATTCCCCGATGGCCCCAAACCCACCGGCGACCGTCACTGCCTCAACTCGGTGTCGCTGGGCTTTACCGAAAACGGCGACGCCCTGCCCGATGTGCTCGGACGCGGCGCGCCGGAGGGCCAGCCGGATCCCGCTCAGTAGCAGTGCGATTTCGTTCCGGCGCACCTCGCCGGAAGCGCGCGCATCAGTGTCGGTAAGGCTCCAGCAGCGCGGGATCACCGAACACGCCCGCCGGCAGCAGATAGCGCGGATCGCGGCCATCGGCGAGCAGCTCGCGGATGCGGGTGGCGGAGATTTCCAGCGGCGTGACCGTCAGCTGGATCAACTTGCCGCAGGCGATGTTGCAGAGCGCGTCGGCGCGATCGACATGGCGGCCGGCGATCATCTGCTGCAGCTCGTCCGATGGCAGCGCTTCGACGCCGGGCCGGCTCAGCACGCCGATATGCGCCAGCTCGAACAGTTCGCGCCAGCGATGCCAGCTCGTCAAACCACCGAACGCATCGGCACCGAGCAGCAACACCAGCGGGCGATCGCCCTGCTCCGCGCGCAACTCGGCCAGCGTGTCGATCGTGTATGACGGCCCGCTGCGATCCAGCTCGCGCGCATCGAGCGTCAGCCGCGACTGGCCCTGCAGCGCGGCATGCAGCATCGCCACGCGCTGCCGCGGCGAGGCGATCGGCGGCGCGCGATGCGGTGGCAGGCAGGCCGGCATCAGGCGTACTTCAGCGTCGAGCAGTTCGGACGCCTCCCAGGCCACGCTGAGATGGCCCAGATGCACCGGATCGAAAGTGCCGCCGAAGATGGCGAGCGGCTTCATGCTGTGGCCCCCGCTCCCCTTGGAGGAAAGGGTTGGGGTGAGCGGACACATCGCCACGAGGCAGCATACGTGCGTGCTTCGATCTGCTTCATCGCGAGCACCCGCCCCTCGTCCCAACCGTCTCCCCGACGGGGAGAAGGAGCGGCCACACGCCACATCGCACGCCTCACGCCAATGCCTTTGACGCACGCGGTTCGGCGATCACGGCGATCAGCCGTTCGGCCTCCTGCCACGGATTGCCGCTGTCACGGCCCTTGGCCATGCGATCGATGCGCGCGGCGCGGGCGAGGCATTGCAGCCAGTGCTCGCGCGGCGCGCGGCGCAATGCCTTGCGGAACAGCTGCTCGCGTGCAGGCCACAGGTGCTCGATGCGTACCTGTGCAGCCAGATCGCCGGCGTTGGCAAGACGCAGAGCCAGCTGCAGTTGATTGACCAGCCAGCCCATCAGCGCGATCAGCTCGTCGCCCTCGGCACGCAGGCCGGCGAGGATGTGCAGGGCGCGCGCACCCTCGCCGGCGAAGGCGGCATCGGTAAGCTTGAACGCGTCATAGCGGGCGCTGTCGGCCACCAGGGTTTCCATCTCGGCGGCGTCGATGCGGCCCTGCCCGTGCAGCACGGCGAGCTTGTCGATTTCCTGCGCGGCGGCAAGCAGGTTGCCTTCGACCCGCTCGGCCAGCAGCGCAGCCGCATCGGGCGTGGCGGACAGCCCGCGTGACGCCAGCCGTGCACCGATCCAGGTGCCCCACTCGTTCGGCCGGGGCGCGTTGAACACCACCATCATGCCGCTGGCATCGAGCTTCTTGCTCCACGCACCGTCGTGCTTGTTGCTCCACTCCATCGCGGTGACCAGCAGGGTGACGTCGGGCGGCGGATCGGCGCAGAACGCGTTGATCGCCTTCGCGCCTTCGGTGCCGGGGCGACCGGTGGGCAGCCGCAGGTCGATCAGCCGCCGCGTCGCGAACAGCGACATGCTGGCGGCGGCACGGGCCAGGTCGTTCCAGTCGAAATGCGGCCCGACATCGAGCACCTCGCGCTCGCTGTAACCCAGCTTCTTCGCCTGCGCGCGCAAGGCATCGGCCGCTTCCAGCACCAGCAACTCCTCGCCGGCGAGCAGATACACCGGCGCCAGCCGGTCAGCTGCCAGCGCCTTCTGCCATTGGCCGGAACTGAGCGGCATCAGTGGCTGCTGGAGGCACTCGCCGGCGCGGCCAGCTCATGCTTGCTCGCTGCCTGCAGGCGGAACAGGATCGCCTGCACCATGTCGTCGTTGAGGCTGCGCTGGATCTCTTCCACCTGCGAGGCGTTGCCGACCGTGTTGCTTGCGTCGTAGCTGTACTCGCGCGACATGTCGATGCGCTGATTCGCCACCAGCGGTCGGCCCTCGGCATCGACCACGTCGAACTGCACCTGGTAACGCACCGCGTATTCGGTGATGCGCACATAGCCGCCTGCGCTCAGCGTCTCGGTACTGAACGCAGCCACCGGCACGCGCAGCTCGGCGATGCCCGGGCCGCTTTCGTCCTCGACGGTGACGCCCGAGGTCTGCAAGGCGCGCGTCAGGATCCGCTGGAAATTCCCGCCGCTGGTGATCGCCAGGTGCACGTGCTGCATCGCCGGCGGCAGTGACACGTTCTCGCGCAGGTGGAAGCCGCAGGCGGTCAGCGCCAGTGCCGAGATCAGCAGCAGCGAAGCTTGCAACAGGCGGCCCGCTTTCATGAGGTTCATGGATTTCATCCTGCGACGATGTTGACGATTTTGCCGGGTACCACGATGACCTTGCGCACGCTCATGCCTTCCAGAAAATGCGCGACCTGTGGTTGTGCCAGCGCCAATGCTTCGGCGTCTTCCTTCGAGGCATTGACCGCCAGCTCGATGGTAGCGCGCAATTTGCCGTTGATCTGTACCGCCAGGGTGAGCGCATCGCGCACCCGCGCAAGCGGATCCGCCTGCGGCCACGGCTGATCCTCCAGCACGCTTGGCGGATGTCCGAGGACCTGCCACAGCGCATGGCTGATGTGCGGCACCACCGGATTGAGCAGCAGCACCATCGCTTCCAGCGCCTCGTGGCGCACCGCGCGGCCCTGCTCGCTCTGGTCGACGAACTTGTTCAGGGCATTCAGCAGTTCCATCAACGCGGCGATCGCGGTATTGAAGGCGTGGCGGCGACCGAAGTCGTCGCCAACCTTCTGGATCGTCTCGTGCAGCTGCCGGCGCAACGCTTTTTGAGCCGCGTCCAGCGCAGCCGGATCGACGACCGGGTGATCGGGATTCGCCGCATGCGTCGTCACTTCGCGCCAGAAGCGCTTGAGGAAGCGCGACATGCCTTCGACGCCGGCTTCGTTCCACTCCAGCGACTGCTCCGGTGGCGCGGCGAACATCGAGAACAGCCGCACGGTGTCGGCGCCGTACTTGCCGACCATGCTCTGCGGATCGATGCCGTTGTTCTTCGACTTCGACATCTTCTCGATGCCGCCGATCTGCACGCTCTGGCCGTCCGCGCGCAACAACGCACCGGTGACGCGGGCGCGCTCGTCGCGCTGCACGTCGACCTCGGCCGGATTGATCCAGTCCCTGGAGCCGTCGGCGTTGTCGCGATAGAACGTCTCGGCGATCACCATGCCCTGGCACAGCAGGTTCCTGGCCGGCTCGTCGCTGCCGACCATGCCGGCATCACGCATCAGCTTGTGGTACAGGCGGAAATACAGCAGGTGCATGATCGCGTGCTCGATGCCGCCGACGTACTGGTCGACCGGCAGCCAGTAGTTCGCGCGCGCGTCGATCTGCACGTTCGCACCGGGGCTGGTGTAGCGCGCGTAGTACCAGCTCGACTCCATGAAGGTGTCGAAGGTGTCGGTCTCGCGCTCGGCCGGGCCGCCGCACTGCGGACAGCTGGTCTTGCGCCATTCCGGATCGGCCTTGATCGGCGACTGCACACCGGAGAATGCAATGTCCTCGGGCAGCACCACCGGCAGCTGATCCTCCGGCACCGGCACCGCGCCGCAGGCGGGACAGTAGATCACCGGGATCGGGCAGCCCCAGTAGCGCTGGCGGCTGACGCCCCAGTCGCGCAGGCGCCAGTTGACCCGGCGCAAGCCGCTGCCGTCGCGCTCGAAGCGCATGGCCAACGCGTCCAGCGCCTGGCTGAAATCCATGCCGTTGTAGTCGCCGGAATTCACCAGCACGCCGCGCGGTGTCCAGGCGGCGTCTTCGAGGATACGTCGCTCGAAGTCTTCGACGATCCGCAGCGGCGCGGAAACGTCCTGCGAATTGATGTCGCGCCCGCTCAGCGCGGCCTGCATGGTATCGGTGCTGACGCCTTGCGACAGGTCGTGCTCGATCTCATTCAACGCATCGATCACCGACGGATCGACGATCACCATGCGGATCGGCAGACTGTACTTCTGCGCGAATTCCCAGTCGCGCTGATCGTGCGCCGGTACCGCCATCACCGCGCCGGTGCCGTAGCCCATCAGCACGAAGTTGGCGACCCATACCGGCACCGGTTCGCCGCTGACCGGATGGATCGCGCGCAGGCCGGTATCCATGCCGCGCTTTTCCTGGGTCTCCAGCTCCGCTTCGGAGACGCCGCCGTGCTTCAGCTCGGTGATGAAGGCGGCCAGTTTGTCGTTGCCCTGCGCCGCCTGCAGCGCCAGCGGATGCTCCGCGGCGATCGACAGGAAGGTCACCCCCATCAGCGTGTCGGGGCGGGTAGTGAACACGCTCAGCGGCTGGGGCTCGCCGGTCACCGCGAAATGGATCTCCAGCCCCTCGCTGCGACCGAGCCAGTTGCGCTGCATGGTCTTGACCGCATCGGGCCAGCCCGGCAGCGTGTCCAGCCCGTCCAGCAGTTCCTGCGCGTAGTCGGTGATCTTCAGGAACCACTGCGGGATCTCGCGTTTTTCCACCAGCGCGCCGGAGCGCCAGCCGCGGCCGTCGACCACCTGCTCGTTGGCCAGCACGGTCTGGT
>DAIMGD010000152.1:1772-5832 GCA_036724165.1 Rhodanobacter sp. | reverse complement strand
AGTGGAGCCTGCTCGACCTGTTCGTGGTGGCGCTGATCGCGCTGCTGGCCGGGCGCCTGCTGGGCTGGCCGTGGGCGTTGCTGGCGGCGGGCTATCTCGCGCTGGCGCAGCACGAAAGTGGCGCGCCGCTGTGGACGCTGGCGGTGGTGCTGGCGCTGGCATTGCTGCTGCGTGCGTTGCCGGATGGACGGCTGCGCACGGCCGCACGCGCCGGCGCGGTTGCCGTGTTCGCGCTGGCGCTGCTGTGGACGCTCTCATTTGCCGCGACGCAGCTGCAGTACGCGCTGCATCCGCAACTGGAGGGTTTGAATACAGCGCGCGTGGTGCCAATCAACTCCCTCGCGCCAGCTGGCGGCATGCCGGAGCAGCGCGAGGGCGCGCCGATGGCGGCACCCGCATCACCGGAACCGCCGCCAGTCGAGGAGGTTAGTAACAACGCCGTCTCGTCATCGGTGGTTGATCAGTCTGCTCGGGCCGACAATATCGCCAAGGCGGCGAAGCTTGAGATGGTGAGTGGGACGAGCTCAAAGATATCGATCTCCCAGCTGGTCGGTGAAGAACAGGACAGCCGCACGCTGATCCAGGCCGGCGCCGGCACGCCGCACTGGGACGAAGGCAACGACTATCGGCTCGGCTGGTCCGGGCCGGTGACGCCGGAACAGACGACCCGGCTGGTGATCGCTCCGGCATGGCTGGTGCGCCTGCTGCGCGTGGCGATGATCGCCCTGCTGGCGGCCTTGCTGGCGAAACTGGTGAGCACCTTGCTGTCGCCGTGGCGTGCTCGCTGGGGTGACTGGCGCGCCAGCCGTGTTGCCGGCGCGACCCTGCTTGCGCTGGCGCTGTTGCCGCATGCGGCTCGCGCGCAGAGCCTGCCGAGCCAGGAGCTGCTGAGCCAGCTGCGCACTCGCCTCAGCGAAGCGCCGAAGTGCGCGCCGGCGTGCGCCGAGGTGGCGCAGGCGCAGCTGCAGGTCAGTGGCGATGTACTCGATGTGCAGCTGGAAGCGCATGCCGGTGCGTCGGTTGCGCTGCCGCTCCCGCAGGCCGACGACGCCCTGCAACTGTCCGATGTCAGCGTGGATGGCCATCCCAGCGCCGCGCTCACGCGTGCCGACGATCAACTGCTGCTGCGGCTGGAGCGTGGCGTGCACCGGGTCAGCCTGCACTACCGCATCGGTGTGACCGACGAGGCGAGTTTGCGGTTCGTGCTGCCGCCGCAGCGCGTGGCCTTCATCGGCCAGGGCTGGTCGCTGGATGGCGTCGATGATGGCCGGCTACTCGGCGACAGTCTCGCGCTGCATCGCGTGCGCAGCGCCGCCGACGGCAAGGACATTCCGGCGCTGCAGAGCTTTCCGCCCTACGTGCGTTTGACCCGCAGCATCGGGCTCGGCGTGGACTGGGTCGTGCAGAACAGGGTCGAGCGGATCGCGCCCCGGCAGGGCGGCTTCAGCATCACGCTGCCGCTGCTGCCTGGCGAGCATCCGCTGGGCGACAACGTGATCGTCAAGGACGGCCGCATCAGCATCACCTTCAACGCGAACAGCAACATGGTGAGCTGGAACAGCCGGCTCGAGCACGTGGCGCGACTGTCGTTGCAGGCGCCGACGCTGGATGATCGCGCCGAGGTGTGGGAGGTGGGCGCCGCGCCGATGTGGCATGTCGACGCCAAGGGTGTGCCGACCAGTGCCAGCGACGATGGCCTGCGTTTCCAGCCGTTGCCCGGCGAGACACTGCAGCTGGCCTTCAGCCAGCCGCTGGCGGTGGCCGGCGACAGCCTCGCCTTCGACAGCGTGCAACTGGACAGCACGGTCGGTGAGCGTGCCAGCGAGAGCACGCTGAGCCTGCATGCACGCAGCACGCGCGGTGACGAGCATGCGATCAGCCTGCCGGCCGGTACCGAGTTGCTGGACGCAAGGCGCGACGGCGCATCGATCAACCTGGCGCTGCGCGATGGCAAACTCAGCCTGCCGCTGTTGCCCGGCGAACACGATTACACGCTGCGCCTGCGTGAGCCACGCGGCATCGCCGCACGCATGCACACGCCGGCATTCGCGCTGCATGCGCCGATGGCGAACATCGACCTCACGCTACAGCTGCCACAGGATCGCTGGGTGCTGTGGACGTGGGGTCCGACAGTCGGGCCGGCCGTGCTGTACTGGTCGCAACTGATCGTGCTGCTGCTCGCTGCCTGGCTGCTGGCACGTTATGCGCCGACGCCGCTGCGCTTCCGGCACTGGCTGCTGCTCGGGCTGGGTTTCTCCGCGTTCGCCTGGAGCGCCTACGCGCTGGTGGTGCTGTGGCTGATCCTGCTCGGCCTGCGTGCGCGCCAGGTGCCGTCGGAACGGTTGGGCACGACCAGCTTCAACCTGCGGCAACTGGGCCTGGCCGCGCTGACCTTGCTGGCCCTGGGCGTGTTGATTTCCGCGGTACCGAAGGGCCTGCTTGGATTGCCCGACATGCACGTGGCCGGCAACCATTCCAGTGCATGGAACCTGCATTGGTTCGCCGACCAGAGTGCGGATGCGTTGCCGGCCGGCGGCGTGTTCAGCGTCTCGCTGTGGGTGTACAAGCTCGCCATGCTGGCGTGGGCGCTGTGGCTGGCGAACGCGCTGATCGGCTGGCTGCGCTGGGGTTTCGATGCGTGGACGCGCGGCGGTTACTGGCGCAAGCATGAACCGAAGCCGGGCATGGCACCGCCGCAGTTGCCGGGCGAGCACGTGGCGGAACCGCCGCCGCATGACTGAAGTACGTCATATCCTCGCCGCGGCGACGCAGCGTCTCGGCGAACGCAGCGATGCCGAGGCGCTGTTGCTGCACACGCTCGGCAAGCCGCGCAGCTGGCTGGTCGCGCATGCCGGTGACGAGCTGGCTATGGACGTCCAGACGGCTTACGCGGCGCTGGTCGAGCGTCGTGCGCAAGGCGAGCCAGTGGCCTATATCACCGGCCACCGCGGCTTCTGGTCGCTGGAGCTTGAGGTGACGCCGGCCACGCTGATCCCGCGGCCGGAAACCGAACTGCTGGTCGAGCTGGCGCTGCAGCGTCTGCCGCCAGATCGGTCAGTGCAGGTGGTCGATCTCGGTACGGGCAGTGGTGCGATCGCGCTGGCACTCGCGCATGAGCGCCCGCAAGCACACGTGAGCGCCACCGATGCCAGCACCGCCGCGCTCGCCGTCGCCGCACGCAATGCCAAACGTCTCGGGATCGGCAACGTCACGTTCCTGCACGGCGACTGGCTGGCGCCGCTGGCCGGCCAGCGCTACGCGTTGATCGTCGCCAATCCGCCGTACATCGAGGCCGACGATCCGCACCTGGAGCAGGGCGACCTGCGCTTTGAGCCGATCGGTGCGCTGGCCTCCGGCAGTGACGGCCTCGATGATATCCGTTGCATCGTCAACGACGCTCGCACCCATCTCGAACCCGGCGGCTGGCTGTTGTTCGAGCACGGCTGGAACCAGGGCGAGGCCGCGCGCGCGCTGCTGCGTGAAGCCGGCTATGCGGAAGTATTCACCGCAAGGGACCTGGAACAGCGCGACCGGGTGACCGGCGGGCGCCGCTGATTTAACGGCGTCGCGAACGCGATCGACGGGTATGCGGCTCAACCTGCGCTGGCTGCACTCACCGCCGTCACCAGCTTGGGAAAGCGCGCGCAGATCGCATGGCGGATGCCGGGCAGGTCGAGCCCGGCCATGCTCAGCACTTCCTCGCGGCTGCCGTGTTCCAGATAGACGTCTGGAAGGCCGAGATGCAGGATCGGCTTGACGATGCCGTGGGCGGCCAGGCATTCGGCCACCGCGGAGCCGGCGCCGCCGGCGATCGCGTTGTCTTCCAGCGTGACAAACGCGTCATGGGTTTTCGCCAGTTCCAGCAGCATCGCCTCGTCCAGCGGTTTCACGAAGCGCATGTTGACCAGGGTGGCATCCAGTTCCGCGGCAATCGTCGCGGCCGAGGTCAGCATGACGCCGAAACTCAACAGTGCCAGGCCATGGCCGCGGCGGCGCAACTCGGCCTTGCCGATCGGCAGGGTGTCGAGCTCGCGGTGGATCGCCGCGCCGGGGCCGGTGC
>DAIMGD010000152.1:0-1762 GCA_036724165.1 Rhodanobacter sp. | reverse complement strand
GCAGCCGGCCCGTGATGCTGGAAACCGGTGCTGAGCATCATGCGGCATTCATTCTCGTCGGCCGGCGCCATGATCAGCATGTTCGGCAGGCAGCGCAGGAAGGTGAGGTCGAAACTGCCCGCATGGGTGGCGCCGTCCGGACCGACCACGCCGGCGCGGTCGATCGCGAAGGTGACGTCGAGATTCTGCAGCGCCACGTCATGGATCGCCTGATCGTAGGCACGTTGCAAAAAGGTCGAGTAGATCGCCACCACCGGCTTGGCGCCTTCGCACGCCATCCCGGCGGCCAGGGTCACCGCGTGCTGCTCGGCGATCGCGACGTCGAAGTAGCGCTGCGGGTATTCCCTGGAGAAACGCACCAGGCCGGAGCCTTCGCGCATCGCCGGGGTGATCGCCAGCAACCTTGCATCGGCGGCGGCCTGGTCGCACAGCCAGTCGCCGAAGATGTCGGTATAGGTCGGCTTGGCCGGGCCGGATTTCTTCGCCAGGCCGGCTTGCGGATCGAACGGGCCGACCGCGTGGTATTCGATCTGCGCCTGCTCGGCCGGGGCGTAGCCCTTGCCCTTGGTGGTGATCACGTGCAGCAGCTGTGGGCCGGGCAGCGCCTTCACCGTGCGCAGCGCCTGCAGCAACTGCGGGATGTTGTGGCCGTCGATCGGGCCGGTGTAGTGGAAGCCGAGCTCTTCAAACAAGGTGCTGGGCACGAACATGCCCTTGGCATGCTCCTCCCAGCGCTTGAACCAGCGGCCGAAGAACGACTGTTTCGGGATCGCGCGCTTGGCCCGTTCGCGCCATTCGTTGAGCCGGCGGCTGGCCATCGCGCGGGCCATCATCTTGGTCAATGCGCCGACGTTCTCGCTGATCGACATGCCGTTGTCGTTGAACACCACCAGCATGTCGGGTTCGACGTCGCCGCCGTGATTGAGTGCCTCGAACGCCATGCCGGCGGTCATCGCGCCGTCGCCGATCACCGCGACGACCTTGCGCTGGTCACCCTTGCGCTGCGCGGCGATCGCCATGCCCAGCGCGGCCGAGATCGAAGTGGACGAGTGGCCGACGCCGAAGGTGTCGTACTCGCTCTCCTCGCGGCGCGGGAAGGGTGCCAGACCGTCCTTCTTCTTGATCGAGGTGATCCGCTCGCGCCGACCGGTGAGGATCTTGTGCGGATAGCACTGGTGACCGACGTCCCAGACCAGGCGATCGTCCGGCGTGTCGAATTCGTGATGCAGCGCCACGGTCAACTCGACCACGCCCAGGCCCGCGCCGAAATGGCCGCCGGAGCTCGCCACGGCTTCGATCAGGTATCGGCGCAGCTCGTCGGCAACCGCGGGAAGCTCGTCATCGGCAACCCGACGCAGGTCGGCGGGGCTATCGATGCGGGCCAGATGGGGATAGCGGGAAAGGTCGATCATCTGCGTATTGTTGGCCCAGCGGCGGGGCGGGGCAAGGGCAGGCCGGGGGAAATGCCGGGGCGAACGTGCGATTCTGGCAGGCTGCAGATCAGGCACACTCGTGCCATCGCCGGCTCACCAGCGGATTTTCACCTCAGACCAGGGTTCAAACATGAGCGCGTCATCACTGTTCCGTCGTTTCGCCGCCGGCGCCTCCAGCAAGGCTGGCCGGCCGGCCACCTTCATCGGCGCCGTGGTGCTGGTGCTGGTCTGGGCGACCACCGGGCCGCTGTTCCATTACGGCGACACCTGGCAGCTGGTCATCAATACCAGTACCACCATCATCACCTTCCTGATGGTGTTCCTGATCC
>DAIMGD010000151.1:0-5896 GCA_036724165.1 Rhodanobacter sp. | reverse complement strand
ACGACAGCGCCCTGCTGCGCTGGAACAGCGACAAGCGCTACCTGCTCGAACTGGCGCGGCTTGGTGTGGCGATCATTCCGACCCGACTGGCCAATGCCGCCGGACTGCCCGACGTGCTGGCGACGATGCCGGGGCAGCAGGTGGTGATCAAGCCGAGCATCAGCGGCGGCGCGTGGCATACGCTGCGCGGCACGGTCGGCGATGCGACATTCCTCGACGCGGTGACGCAGCTGCCACGCGAGCACGACTACCTGGTGCAGCCGTTCGTGCCGGAGATCGTCGGCGACGGCGAATGGTCGCTGCTGTATTTCGCCGGCGAATTCAGCCATGCGGTGATCAAGCGACCGGCCGCAGGCGACTATCGCGTGCAGGGCGAATTCGGCGGCAGTGAGGAGCCGATCCAGCCGGATGCCGCCACGCTGGCGGCGGCCGATCGCGCGCTCGCCGCGGTCGCCGCGCTCGGCCATGGCGGGCACGCCTACGTGCGCGTCGATGGCGTGATCAGCGCCGGCCACTTCCTGATCATGGAGCTGGAACTGATCGAGCCGTTCCTGCATCTGGCGATGTGTCCGGCGGCGGCCGAAGGTCTGGCGCAGGATGTGGCCGGACGCCTCGGCCGTGTCCGACCGTCCACGCTGGCAAGCACGTCCTGACATGCCGCACAAACCCGACCAGCAGGATTCCACCACGACAACCGCGTCGCCCACGCGCTGGCTGCACATCCTGTCGTGGATCGGATGCGTGGCCATCGTCGGCGCGGCGGTGTGGATCCTGCATCGCTACCTGAGCCAGATCGCCTGGCGCGATGTGACGGCCGCATGGTCGCAACTGCCAGCTCACCGCATCGTGTATTCGGTCGCGGCGGCGGCGGTCAGCTTCGCGATGCTGGCGCTGTTCGACGTGCTGGCGGCGCGGACGGTGGTGCACGAGCGCGTCTCCGCCGGGCTCGCCGCATTCGCCGGCGCGGTTACCCAGGCCATCTCGAACACGCTCGGTTTCCATGCGATCACCGGCACGGCAGTGCGCTATCGCATCTATGCGACGGCCGGCGTGGGTGCCGGCGACATCGCACGCATCGTCGCACTGGCCGGGCTCGGCGTGGCGCTGGGGTTCGCGGTGGTGATCACCGGCGCACTGTGCTGGCAGCCGGCGATCACGCACGGCTGGGGACGCCTGCCGGGCATCGTGTTGTGCGTGCTGCTGTCGGCGCTGCTGGTCTGGCTCGCGCGGCGTCCACGCACGCTGCGCGTGTGGCGCTGGACGTTGGCGTTTCCCAGCGCCGGTATCGCGGCGGCGCAGATGCTGATCGGCGGCGTGGAAATGCTGGCCGCGATCAGCGCGCTCTACGTGCTGCTGCCGGCCAGCGTGGCACCGCCGTTCGTCGACTTCCTGCCGATCTATGTCGGCGCCGTGCTGGCTGGCATCGTCAGCCATTCGCCGGGTGGCCTCGGTGTATTCGAGACGATCATGCTGGCGGCGTTTCCGGCCGAGGCGCGCGCGGATCTTCTCGTCGCGATGATTTGCTATCGGGTGATCTACAGCCTGCTGCCGTTCGTGCTGGCCAGCGCCGCGCTGGCCGTGTTCGAGATCCGCCAGCGCCAGCGCAACCGGAGCGCTCAGTTGGACGGCGGATAGCGCCGGATCAAGCGTTGCTGGTGCAGGTGATGCCGCGCCAGCGCCAGCATGCCGATCGGCCGATGCCCGCGTGCGCGGTTGGCCGCGCCCAGCGCGAACAGCTCGCGCTGCTTGGCGAACACCATGCGGTAAACCTGCCGCACCGAATACTTCGGATCCCACGCATGCACCGCCTCGGAGCCGGCGCCATTCACTTCCATGATGCTGAAGCGCCCGCGACGCAGCTCCTGCAGGTTGCGATAACGCACGTCGAAACGACCGACGTGGAATTGCGGCATGTCGCGCGCGACCACCTCGATCGCCGCGAGCAGTTCCTCGCTGGCCACCGCGGTTGCATCTTCGTAGCGACCGCCGACGCGGGTCGAGCCGATCAGCGACAGGCGCACCGTGTCGCCGCATGCCGGCACTTCATCGGGATCGTAGCGGCACTCGTGCTCGCGCGGATTGTGTACCGCGCGAGACAACCGCGCGTCCGCCTCGATCAGCTGCGCCACCGTGCTGACGCCATCGCCGACCACCTGCGGATAGTGACGCAGCAGGATGCCCAGCAGGCGGCCGCGTGGCTGTTGCGGATGGCGCACGTAGAAGATGCCCGCTTCGCCGGGCTCGTCCCGGTACTGTTGCAGCATCAGCGACTCGCCGGCCGGATAGCGCGCCAGATAGTCGGCCAGCTCCAGCGCATCGTCGAGCAGACGCACGCCGAAGCCGCACCAGCCCAGGTCCGGCTTGGCCACGATCGGAAACACCAGGCCGCGTTCGTGCATCGCCGACAGCGCCGCGGCCAGCACGTCGTCGCCGGCGACCCGCAGCGTCGCGTAAGGCGCCACCATCGACAGCGCGTGTGGCCCCATGCAGGCGAAATATTCCGACTTGGTGTCGCCGACCAGGCCACCGGCGGTGATCTGCGGATTCGCCGCCGAGGGCAAGGTCAGGCTGCCGTGGCGCAGCCCCAGCCAGCACCACTGCAATACCATCGGCACCAGGTTCAGCCATTTGGGAATCCGCTCCATCGTGCCCGGCCGTGGCGCCACGGCCGGTGGCGGCAGCCGCGTGCCCAGTGCGCCGGCCAGTGGCTCAGTCATGCACGATCACCTCGTAATGAATCGGCTTGTAGGCAAAGTTGTTCGACTGCCCGGCCGAGCACGCGGTGAGGCCGATCAGCAGATCCATCTGCGCCTCGAACACGATGTAGTCGCCGGCGCGGCTGAGTGGTGGCTCGACCCGGATGATGCCGCTCGCCGCATCCACCGGCACGTTCATGAACACGTTGAACGCGGTAGGGATCGCGTCAGGCGCAATGCCATGCGGCGCCAGCGCCTCGCTGAGGTTGCCGAAGCAGCCGCGGTGCGGCTGGTCATCGCCGTAGATGATGCGGAACATCTCGGCCGAGCACGGCGACAACAGGAAATCGTGACGACCGACGGTGTCCTCGACGATGCGCAGCAACACGTTGCTGCGGTTCGAGTAGATCGGATCGCCGGTGGTCAGATAGATCTTGCTGGCGTAGTCGATGCTGCGCCCGGAGGAGATCGCCTCGCTGGCGTCGTGCCGGTTGAACGCGACCAGATCGGCCACCTGCTCGCCTTGCGGATCGATCACCTTCAGGGATTCGCCGCGCTTCAACTCGAACGCCACGCCGCTGCGCGGGGCAATGACCCGGATCATCGGCGCTCGCTCCTGTCCATCGCACGGAACGGGCACACCCAGTCCGCGCCGACCTGACGCCCGCTGTATTGGCGTGCCTCCGGGCTCTTGCCGTGCGCCGCGAGCATCGGGTTGGCCGAGCCGGCATAGGCGATGTCACGCTGGACGATCGCCTGGCGCAGCTTCTCGTAACGTCCATCGGCGCGCAGCCGCTCGAACTGGCTATGCAGGTTGAACACCAGCACCGGGCAGCGAAAGCGGCGCGCGCGCCGGCTGGCATCGGGGTGCAGACCCACCACATAAAACGCCTTGCCACCGACACTCATGCTGAAGTTCGCCGAGGCCGGATCGTCGCTGACGCTGTCGTCCCAGTCGTGGCGGGTGCGATCGATGGCGTGGATCGCGCGCAGGCGCTGCCACAAGGCCGCCTCGAAATCGCGCTCGGACAGGTGCGCCGAGCAGGGAAACAGCACCGCGAGGCTGACGAACAGGCTGTGCTCACCCTGTCGCGCGGCGAAATCCTGCAAGCGCGTGGTGATGCGGCGATCATCGCGGGCGCTGGCAATGTCGCGCACGTAAAGGCATTGCAGATTGCGCTGCGCCTGCGATGCCTTGGCACCCAGGCAGGGGAAGCCCCGCGCGCCGACGAAGGCCTCGAACGCGCGCCCGGTCGCCACGACCATCGCCCGCCACGCCAAACTCTCCTGCTGCCCAATTTCACTCGCCAGCATCCTAATCACCGTCCTGTCATGCCGTCGACGCCAAGCCGAACGGGCCCGATCCGTTCCGACGGACGTTACGAGGCGTACCGGTTAGTGCGCGTGAAGGCCGCTTTCGGCACAACGCCTTGTGATCGCTAGAATGGCCAGGCTCCCATCCGCCCGGCACCGCGCTTGTCCTCCATCCCACGCAAGATTCTCCACGTCGACATGGACGCGTTCTACGCGTCGGTGGAGCAGCGCGACGATCCGTCGCTGCGCGGCAAGCCGGTGGCGGTGGCCTGGCGCGGCGCACGCTCGGTGGTGTGCGCGGCGAGCTACGAGGCGCGCGTGTTCGGCGTGCGCTCGGCGATGCCGGCGATCCGCGCGGAAAGGCTTTGCCCGCAACTGATCTTCGTGCCACCGGATTTCGTGCGCTACAAGGCGGTGTCGCGGCAGGTGCGCGAGATCTTCGCGCGGCATACCGAGCTGATCGAGCCGCTGTCACTGGACGAAGCCTATCTCGATGTCACCACGACGCTGAGCGGACTGCCCTCGGCCACCGCCACCGCCGAGGCGATCCGCACGGCGATCCGCGAGGAAACCGAACTCACCGCGTCGGCCGGCGTGGCGCCGAACAAGTTCCTGGCCAAGATCGCCTCGGACTGGAACAAACCCGACGGCCTGTGCGTGATCCGTCCGCATCAGGTCGAGGTGTTCCTCACGCCATTGCCGGTCGGCCGGCTGCCCGGCGTCGGCAAGGTGATGGAGGCGAAGCTGGCCGTGCTCGGCATCGCCACCGTGGGCGAATTGCGCACGTTCGCGCTGGCGGAACTGGAACAGCGCTTCGGCCGCTGGGGCCGGCGCCTGCACGAACTGGCGCGCGGCATCGACGAGCACGCGGTGCAACCGGAGCGGCCGACCCTGCAGGTCTCCGCCGAGGACACCTTTGAGCACGATCTGCTGCTCGACGAACTCGAACCGCATATCCGCCGGCTCGCTGAAAAAGCGTGGGCAGGATATCAGCGCGAATTCGACTCAAAGGAACGCAGCCGCGTGGCGCGCACCATCGTGCTGAAGCTGAAGACCTCGGATTTCCACACGCTCACGCGCAGCCTCACCCCGGCACAGCGACCGATGTCGGCAAACGAACTGGCCGACATCGCCTGCGCGCTGCGCGATCGGGTCGAGCGTCCCGCGGACAGCCGCTACCGGCTGGTCGGCGTCGGCCTGGCCGGTTTCGTGGAGCTGGACAGCTATCGCGCGCAGACCGACCTGTTCGACCTGCGGCCGGAATGAACGTGTCGCCATGCCGTCCGGCCTGAGGTTCTGCCGATCGTTCAAGCGCACTGGACACCCACGATCAGGATGCGTCGGGCAGCGTGTACTCGAAGTCGTAGCCATGCTTGCCGTCGGTGATCGTGATCGCCAGCGACCCCGCCAGCCCCTGCAATTCATCGCTGCCGGAATCGGGCACCACGGCAATGATCAGCTGCGGTGCGCCGCGGTTCATCGTGCCGCTGTGCTGCAACGCGAAGGCGCCGCGGCGACCAAGCAGCGTGCCGCTGACCCGCTCCAGCGCGACATAGCCGGCCGAGCCGTCGACCGCCGTGCGCAGGGCCAGCATCTGGCCCTGGCCGGTCGCCGCGAGGTCGCCGTGGTACTGCTTGTCCAGCGCCATCCGGCCGATGCCGGCATCGCCGACGCCGTCGTCCGCCGGCTGCGGGATCATCTTCACTTCAAACGTGCCGCTGGCATGCATGGTCATGGCGCTCCGGTCCGGGTGCGCCATGGTCGCACCCTTCGGACCGCCTAGCCGATCCGCCGCGAGATCGCGAAGAACACCAGGTTGCCCAGGCCGGTGGCGCCGGCCAGCACGGCAACCAGGCCGGGGGTGACTTCCTGCCAGCCGAACCCCT
>DAIMGD010000150.1:0-5933 GCA_036724165.1 Rhodanobacter sp. | reverse complement strand
TTCCAGCACCGCGAGCGCGGCCTTGTCGTCGGCGGCACGGGCCAGCGCGAGCAGACCGGCGTAGCTGATCGCCTCGTTCTCGCGATTGCTGACCAGCTGTGACGTGCCCAGATAGGCGTAGAACAGTTCGGGATGGGCCTTGGCCATGGTCACGCCGAGAATCGAGCCCCACGAGCTGCCCCACAGGATCACTTTCTTCTTGTTGTAGCGGCGGGCGAGATAGGCGGCCAGCTCGTTGCCGTCATCGCTCATCTGCCTGAGCGTCAGCACCGCACCCGCTGCCGGCGGACTGCGGCCGTAGGTCATGCCGGCGCCGCGCTGATCCCACTGCACCAGGGTGAAGTCCTTGCTCCACGCGCCATAGACCGCATCCGAGTAAGGGCTGAGCGGATTGCCCGGACCGCCGCTGATAAACAGGATGATCGGGTTGGCACAACTGTCGCCCTTGACCGTGACCCACTGCTCGATGCCGCCGATGACGACATAGCCCTCTTCGTCCAGCTTGCCTTTTTTTGCCGAAGCGCACGCGGGCGCGATGCCGACATCGTTTGCGAACCTGGCGGCAGGAGTGGGAGGCGCGGCGAACGCGGCTTGCGCAAACACGCACAGGGCCATGACGACATAGACACGGGATAATTTGAACACGGTCGGCCTTCGATGAATGAGCCGGCAGATCGCCGGCTTTGCATCATAGGGATCGTTGTCGATCAAATGGGGTTTTGGTCAATCGTTTCCGAGACGCGAGTTTTCCTCATCAAAACGAAGAAGCCCGGCGCGATCAACGCGCCGGGCTTCCTGGACCATCGCAGATGCAATCAATCGCGCGACTTGGCCACCACGCTGCCATCGTCCGGGTCGACCAGCAGGTCGACGTCGTCGCCATGCGGAGTCTTGGCTTCAGCCGCCCACAGACCGTCGTCGAACTTCACGTCCTTGACGTTCTGGTAGCCGGCCGTCGCCAGCTTGGCGCTGATCTCGTCCTTGCTGAGCTTGGACGGGGTATCGGCTGCATACACCTTGCCGTTGATCGGCCCGACCGCGAGTTTGACCCATTGCTTGTTGCCGCCGCGGGCCTTGCTGCGCCACACACCGTTCTTGAATTTCAGGCCCTTCACTTCCTTGTAGCCGGCGCTGGCGATCGCGGCCTTGACGGCCTCCTCGGTCGATCCGCCGGTGGGCGGCTGCGGCGACCACGTGGTCACCGTGGTGGTGTGATGTGTGGTACTGGTCGCCGACTGCGCGCTGGCGGGCATGTCCTGCGCGAAGGCGGCGGCGCAGACCGACAGTCCAATCAACAGGGGAAGCATGCGCTTGATCATGGGGAACTCCTTGGTGTTGAAATGAAACGGTGTCGCCAGCTTGCGCGGGCGTCGTGCAAACGGTGCCAGTCTGCGGACGACACTCCGCACCGACCTCCTGCAGTCGAGATAGGACCACCATGTTCAGGACGGCGGCGTGAAAGCGCGCGTGACTTTCGGGTGAAAGCAAGGGTGGGGTTCAGGTATGTCAAAAGGCCGATCGCCGTCAGCATCACTTGCTGACTTATGAACGCGGATCTGCGCCGTGTATCGGCTGTGCTGATCAGAAACTGGATTTCGGAAACAGTGCCTTGGTCAGCAAGACCAGACTGACAAGAATCTCGAAGATGCCCGCACCGATCATCGAATGCAGCAGGAAGACGCATACCAAACCGCCGCTCAGCGCAACGGCCCAGTGCGCGAGGATGGTGGGCAGGCCGAGTGTGCGGAAATACATCAACGACAGTACCAACAGGATGGCCGCCGCCGTGGCGTGCAGCCACAGGATGTACGAGAAGACTCGAACGACCGCCTGCTGACGCACGAACACGACGGCACCGGGTTGCGAACTGAGCAGCTGCGTTTTCTGCCTGACGGCAGGCACCGGCACCGGTGCCGATGTCACGTCGTACACATGGATGCTGCCATCTGCGTCTGCATAAGTTTCCGGTGCCGTGGCATCGTCAACGCGATCGAGGGTGCCGGAAATGTAATGGTCGTTGAGGAGCGTGCCAGTGGTCAGCTTCGCGCCGTTGGCAGCGACCACGTCGGTTTCCGTCCGGCTGTCGCCATCGACAAACAGCAGATTGACATTGATCGTCTGCGTGGCTGGATCTTCATTGATTACCTTGTAGTGATGCTTGAAAAGTCGGCTATCGGGATGGCTCATGATGAAACTGCCGATGCCGGATACGGCGTCGCGCGGACCGTAGTAGAGGTTGTCACCGGAGGCGTCGCCCCAATGGCCCAGCAGGCGCTGGGAAGGCGAGCCAAGCTGGCTGAGGTCGTTGTCTTGATGACTCTGACAGGCGAACAGCAACATGCAGGCAGCCCATGCCAGCGCGATGCGCGCGAATCCTTTCATTTCAGTTTTCCCCTGGATGCCCGATTCAATTCCCCTGCGGGATCATAGCGAGAATGGGGTGGGTAAAGTACAGCGCGGAGTTTCAGGAGGGCAGCAAGAACCAGTCACCTGACTCGGGTCAAACTACCCGTACAAGATTCACTTGCTGCTGCGGGAAAGTGCACCTTGCTTCGTTCTTCGCCTCTTTTGACAGCTGCCATCAGGCAGTGGATTGCCGCCTGAGTCGAAGTCCATTTTCCACTTGCGGAAAAATTGTCAGGGCCAATGCTTGGCACACCGACTGCAAGCGTCAGGCCTGTTTTCGCAATGCATCCACCAGCAGCGAGAACGCGGGCGAGGGTTGCCGCCGGCTCGGGTAGTAGAGGTGGTAGCCGGGGAAGGGCGGGCACCAGTCGGCGAGTACGCGTTGCAGCTTGCCATCCGCGATGTCCTGCAGAACCAGATCTTCCGGCACGTAGGCCAGGCCGAAGCCGTCCAGTGCACTGGCGTGGATATGGCGGATGCTGTTGAAGGTCAGACGTCCTTCCACGCGCACGTTCAATGCTTGACCCTTCTTCTCGAACTCCCACGGGTACAGGCCGCCATGCGTGAGGAAGCGCAGGTTGATGCAGTCATGGCCGGTGAGGTCGCGCGGCGTCCTGAGCGGTGGGCGCGCGGCCAGGTAGGCCGGCGAGCCGACTGCCACCATGCGCATCGGCGGGCCGATCGGTACCGCGATCATGTCTTTCGCCACCGCGTTCGCCAAGTACGACTTCCGCAACATCGTGCCGCGCCTCTCGGCGGAGGCGCGTCAGGCGAACCAGGCGCTGGTCGATCTGCTCGGTCGCATCGCCGCCGGCAAGCGGGCGACGTCGGCGCAGATCGCGCTGGCCTGGCTGCTGGCGCAGCAGCCGTGGATCGTGCCGATCCCGGGCACCACCAAGTTGCATTGGCTGAAGGAGAACCTCGGTGCCGCGGACGTTGAGTTGAGCACCGCCGACCTTCGTCAGATCGAGGCGTCGCTGGAACACATTCACGTGCAGGGTGACCGTTATCCGGCGCATCTGGCGGCACGTGCGGGCAAGTGAGCAGCCTCGCCACACACTTCAACCTTGCACAGGACCATGACCATGGAAATCATCCGCAACGGCGCGCAGGCATCGGTGAAGGGGCCCGCCGAATACTTCACCGGCAATGTCCGCATCGACTGGCAGTTCCAGCGCGGCGGTGAATCACGCGTGGCCGGTGGCAGCGTGACGTTCGAGCCGGGCGCACGCAGCGCCTGGCATACCCATCCGCTCGGGCAGACCCTGATCGTCACTTCGGGCAAGGGCTGGACCCAGTGCGAGGGCGGCCCGATCGTGGAGATCAATGCCGGCGACATCATCGGCTGCCCGCCGAATCATCGACACTGGCACGGCGCCACGCCGACCACCGCGATGACCCACATCGCCATCCAGGAGGCGAAGGATGGCAAGGTGGTCGAGTGGCAGGAAAAGGTGAGCGACGAGGAATACCTGGTGGGTCCGGCATCCTGATCGTCATTCGCCGGCATTGAAATCCGGGTCAGCGTGAAAGTCGACTTTCAGTCTCGACACCGATCTTGCCAACCGCGATGCGAAGCCGGTTTAGCCGTCTGATTCCTCACGCCACGAACTGCAACCGCGCCAGCTCCGCATACAAGCCGCCTTCGGCCAACAGACTCTCGTGCGTGCCCTGCGCCACGACGCGGCCGCCGTCCATCACCACGATGCGATCGGCGCGCTGCACGGTGGCGAGGCGGTGGGCGATCACCAGGGTGGTGCGACCTTTTTCCAGTCGCTCCAGCGCCTGCTGGATCGCGGCTTCGGACTGCGCATCCAGCGCCGAGGTCGCTTCGTCGAGCAGCAGCAGTGGCGCGTCGCGCAGGATCGCGCGGGCGATCGCGATGCGCTGACGCTGGCCGCCGGACAGGCGCACGCCGCGCTCGCCCAGTTCGGCGTCGTAGCCATCGCCCAGCGCACCGATGAACTCATGCGCTTCGGCGGCGCGCGCGGCTTCGCGCACTTCCTCGTCGCTGGCGTCCTGTCGGCCGAAGCGGATGTTGTCGGCGGCGCTGCCGGCGAAGATCACCGTTTCCTGCGGCACCAGTGCGATCGCGCCGCGCAGGTCGGCCAGCGTGGCCGCGCGCAGATCGATGCCGTCGATGCTGATGTGACCGCTCTGCGGATCGTAGAAGCGCAGCAGCATGGCGAACACCGTGCTCTTGCCGGCGCCGGAGGGGCCGACCAGCGCGACGGTTTCGCCGGGGCGGATGTCCAGCGTGAAATCGTGCAGTGCCGCGGTATCGGGGCGCGTCGGATAGTGGAAGGTCACGCCGTCGAAACGCAGCGCGCCATGCATCGGGCGGGGCAGGGCTTTCGGTTGCGCCGGATCGACGATGTCGGCGCGTTCGGCGAGCAGTTCGCCGATGCGCTCCATGGCACCGGCCGCACGCAACACGTCACCCCAGACTTCGGACAACCCCGCCACCGAGCCGGCGGCGAACACGGCATACAGCACGAACTGCCCGAGCACGCCGGCGTTCAGCGTGCCGGCCAGCACGTGGCGCGCGCCGGCCCACAGCACCAGGGTGATCGCGCCGAACACCAGCACGATCACCGCCATGGTCAGCAGCGAACGCATGCCGATGCGCCGGCGCGCGGTGGCCAGTGCGCGGATGATCGCGCTGCCGTAGCGGGTGCTTTCGATGTCTTCGCGCGCATACGCCTTGACCGCGGTGGATGCATTCAAGGTTTCATTGGCAATCGCGGCGGCATCGGCGAGGCGGTCCTGGCTGGCGCGCGAGAGTTTCTGCACGCGCCGACCGAACACCAGGATCGGCAGCATCACGGCCGGAATCACCAGTGCGGTCAGCCCGGCCAGCGAGGGCGCAGTCCACACCATCGCCACGGCAGCACCCAGCAGCATCACCGCGCTGCGCAGTGCCACCGAGACGCCGGAGCTGATCAGTACCTGCACCACCTCGGTATCGGCACTCAGGCGCGAGAGCAGTTCGCCGACGCGACTGCGCTCGAAGAAAACCACGTCCAGCCGGATCACGTGCGCGTAGAGCGTCTTGCGCAACGAGGCCAGTGCCCGCTCGCTCAGCAGCGTGATGCAGAAATAGCGCGCGGCGGTGGCAAAGGCGAGCACCAGCGCCACGCCGAACATCGCCGCGAAGGTACGGTTGATCACGCCCAGGCTGGAATGGCCGAAGCCCTGGTCGATGATGTGGCGAAATGCCATCGGCAACACCAGCGAGGCGCCCGACGACAATCCGAGGAACACCAGCCAGCCGATCGCCAGCGCGCGGTGCGGTTTCAGGAACGGCCAGAGTTCGCGCAATGCGCCGATACGGCGGGCGGGGCGGGGCGTATCAGTGATGACGTCGCTCATGGGTTCTCGCAGGTTGACTCGGAGAAAGTGCGTACAACGGCACGCGGCTATTGAAGTGGGGTGGATCGCGGCTGATTCAATCGGCGGCCCATGGTTTTGCAGGAGCGCACTTTGTGCGCGATGCTCTGTGCGCGATCAATACCGGAGCATCGCGC
>DAIMGD010000149.1:0-5955 GCA_036724165.1 Rhodanobacter sp. | reverse complement strand
ATCGCCGCCAGCGTGGTCGACTTGCCCGAGCCGGTGGCGCCGACCACCAGGATCAATCCGCGCGGTTCCATGATCAGGTCACGGAAGATGCTGGGCAGCTGCAATTGGTCGATACTGGGGATCTCGCTCTTGATCGCGCGGATCACCATGCCCACTTCGCCGCGTTGCTTGAACACGTTGATGCGGAAGCGCCCGGCTTCCTTCACCGCCAGCGCCATATTGAGTTCGAGGTTACGCTCGAACTGCGGCACCTGGCCTTCGTCCATCAGCGAATAGGCGATTTTCTTCACCATGCCGCCGGGAAGACCGGTATTGCCCAGCGGATACAACTTGCCCTCGACCTTGATGTTCACCGGGGCGCCGGTGGTCAGGAACATGTCCGACGCGCCCTTGTCTACCATAAGCTTGAGGAAGTAACCGATGTCCACGTATGTCCCCTGTTTCTATGCGCGTTGCAATGATGGATTATGCCCGCCCACAATACGCTCCGACACTCTTTTAGGACTGTGATGGTGCCCATCTTTTCCCCGTTGCCCGAATCCCGCGGTCGCATTCGTGCGGCAACCACCATTTTTGCGCTGATCCTGGCACTCGGCGGCTGCGCCACGGTGCCACCGCCCGACGACTCGATGAATCTCGCGCAAACCCGGCTGCAGGCTGCGCGCGACGCCGGTGCCGCCGATTATGCCCCGGTCGATCTTGGCTTCGCGCAGGACAAGTTCCAGCAGGCGCAGGCCGCCATGGCCGAGCGCAACTATGCCGATGCGGCCAACCTGGCTGAGGAATCGCGCGCCGACGCCGAGCTGGCGCGGGCCAAGGCCCGCCTGGGTGCGGCGCGATCGCAGATCCAGAGCAAGGTCCAGGAAAACGCCAGTCTGCGTGCCCAGGGTGAGCAAGCGGCCAGCCAGCTGCAGGACCAGCAGGAGCCGGCCCCGCCGGCCGAGGCATCCTCGCCCAACGCGGTACCCACCGAGGACATGCCGGCTCCGGCTTCGTCGGTATTGTCCGCGCCGTCCCCGGACGCCGGTTTCCAGACGATGCCTGAGGACGGCCAGCCGCCAGCCTCAAGCTCCAGCTCCAGCACTTCAGGGGGCCAGCCATGAAGCGGTTCACGGTTACTTTTTTGTCGGTCGCGTTGGCCCTGGCCGGTGTCGGCGCAGCACATGCCCGGCAGGACGATATCGACATCAGTCGTCTGAGCAACAGCCTCGATCAGCTTGCCAGTGATCCCGGCATGGGCGGCTATGCGCAGGCGGAGCAGGCGCGCGCGCGCGATGCGATCAACCGGCTTGCGCAGGCGGGCAGACGCGACCGGCCGCATGAACTGTATCTCGCCGAAAGGCGGGTGGATCTGGCGAAAACCGCCGCGCACTTGCAGGACGCCGAGATCAAGCTGACCCAGCTCGACCGGGAGCATGACCAGATCCTGCTCGACAACAGTCGACGCGATGCTGAAATGGCACGCCGCGAACTGGAACGCCAGCGCATGCAGTACCAGATGGCGCAGGAAGAAACCGAACGTCTGCAGCAGCAGGGCCAGGAGTATTCACAGGCGGCCGATCAGGCTCGCGCCGAGGCCGAGCAGGCGAAGAAGCTGGCTGCGGCACAGAGCAAGGTGGCCAGTGCCGCACGTCGGGAAGCCGCACTGGCCGCGCAGGCGGCCAAGGCGATGCGTTCACAGATGCAGGGTGACGGCAGCGCCGCGGATGAGACGTCGACCCAGCAGAAGAAACCGGTCAATAAGAAGCATCACGATCAACCCTGAAGCAAGCCAGTGTGGTCCGGCAGGCCATCATGTGCCTGCCGCGGCCAGCGACTGTCAGCGACTTGCGAGTCGTGCCAATGGCTAGGGTTATGCCAAGGTAAAATACTGTTTTGACAGGTATTTTACAGGCCTCTTGAGCACTCGCTCAGCGCTGGCAGGCAGGCTTGCACCACCCTGGCAGGGAGTGTAGGGTCAAAGTCCCATGAGGCACCCGGCTTCATGGGTCACTGACCTGAACCATGCGTCCATGCCACGTCAAAATCGTCTCCCGCCACCCGGAATGCCGGCGCGGGCCGTGGCTGCGAGCATGATTCAACCGTCGGCGGGCGCGCCGCTTGTTGGCGCCCGCACATCCACTCGCGAGGAGGTGGGACCATGTTTGAAAACCAGCAGCGTGATGATGTCGAGGCTTTGATGAAGGCCGATGCTGAATTCCGCCGGCTCTATCAGCATCACAAGCAACTCGACAGCAAGGTGCACGACGCCGATATCGGCGTGCTTCCGATCGATGATGTCACCCTGGCCGGCATGAAGAAGGAGAAGCTGCTTGCCAAGGCGCGATTGGAACGCATGTGGGCAGAACGAGCGCACCGCATCCACTGACTCTTGATTTCATGTATGTCGCGGCCCCGCACTTTCCTATGGCATGGGAAGGGTATTCGGGGCCGCGCTGTTTCCGACGCTGGAAAGCGTGTGGCGAGGCGGCTCGGTTATCATGGAGACTCTGCCGGACCGACGCATGAGAGTGCGGGACTGGTTTCTTTTGCCACGGAGCCCCCATGACGGTCCACCAGAGTGTCCTCGAACTGATCGGACGTACCCCGATGGTGCGCGCGCAGCGCCTGGATACCGGGCCGTGCGAGTTGTTTCTCAAGCTCGAGAGCGCCAATCCCGGTGGTTCGATCAAGGACCGCATCGGCCTGTCGATGATCGAGGGCGCCGAGAAAGATGGGCGGATCCGCCCGGGCGACATCCTGGTCGAGGGCACCGCCGGCAACACCGGCCTTGGCTTGGCGCTGGTCGCGCAGCAGAAAGGTTACCGCCTGATCCTGGTCGTGCCGGACAAGATGAGCCGCGAGAAGATCTTCAACCTCAAGGCGATGGGCGCCGAAGTGGTGCTGACCCGTTCGGACGTGGCCAAGGGGCATGCCGAGTACTACCAGGACATGGCCGAGCGCATTGCGCGCGAAACCCCCGGCGCCTACTTCATCAATCAGTTCGGCAACCCGGACAACCCGGCGGCGCATATCGCCACCACCGGCCCGGAAATCCTCGAACAGATGGACGGCAAGGTCGACGCGATCGTGGTCGGCTGCGGCTCCTCCGGCACCATGACCGGGCTGTCGCAGTATTTCGCCGAGCATTCGCCGGCCACCGAGATTGTGCTGGCCGACCCGGTCGGCTCGATCCTCACCCAGTACATCAACGAGGGCACGCTGTCGACCAAGTCCGCCAGCTGGATGGTCGAGGGCATCGGTGAGGATTTCCTGCCCAGCATCAGCGACTTCTCGCGGGTGAAGAAAGCCTATGCGATCTCCGACAAGGAGAGCTTCCTGACCGCGCGCGAACTGCTGGCAAAGGAAGGCATGCTGGGCGGTTCGTCGACCGGCACCCTGGTGGCGGCGGCGCTGAAATACTGCCGCGAGCAGACCACCCGCAAGCGGGTGGTGACGCTGGTCTGCGACACCGGCAACAAGTACCTGTCGAAGATGTACAACGATTACTGGATGCTCGACAACGGGTTCCTCGAACGCGAACCGCATGGCGACCTGCGCGATCTGCTGCTGCGTCCGTTCGCCCAGCGCGACACGGTGGTGATCGGTCCGCACGAACTGCTGATTACCGCCTATACCCGCATGAAGCTGTACGACGTGTCGCAACTGCCGGTGATGGACGGCCACAAGCTGGTCGGCATCGTCGACGAATCCGACGTGCTGATGCATGTGCACGCCGACGAGACGCGGTTCCGCGATCCGGTTTCCACGGCGATGATGACCAACCTGCAGAAGCTGGCGGTCAGCGAGCCGATCGAGGCGTTGCTGCCGGTGTTCGAGCGCGGACATGTGGCGATCGTGGTGGACGGCGAGCAGTTTCTTGGCTTGATCACCCGCATCGACCTGTTGAACTATCTGCGCCGCAAGGTGAACTGAGAAATTCATCCTGGCCGTGACGGTCAGAGTGCGCCACGAAAGCTTGCGGTAATGGGGGCTGATCAAAATAGCCGCCTGTGACGAAGCCGGAGGCTTCGCAATCATCACGAGGAGGCTCTGCCCATGTGTGGAATTGTTGCTGCTGCTGCCCAGCGCGATGTCGCGCCACTGCTGATCGTCGGCCTGAAGGCGCTGGAATATCGCGGTTATGATTCGTCCGGCGTGGCCGTGCTCGATCATGGCGTGATCCAGCGCGTGCGCGCCAAGGGCAAGGTGCGCGAGATGGAAGCGCTCTATCTCGCCAACCCGTTTCCGGGCGGCACCGGCATCGCGCACACCCGCTGGGCCACGCATGGCGTGCCGAGCGAGGCCAACGCGCATCCGCACGTGGCTGGCCGGGTGGCGATCGTGCACAACGGCATCATCGAGAACCACGTCAGCCTGCGCACCGAACTGCAGTCCAGCGGCTACGTATTCACCTCGGAAACCGATACCGAGGTGATGGCGGCGCTGATCGACCGTCGCATCGGGCAGGGGATGAACCTGCGTGAGGCGGTGCTGGCCACCGTGCGCGAACTGGAAGGTGCTTACGCGATCGCGGTGATCAGCCGCGATGAACCCGGTCGCGTGGTCGGTGCGCGTCGCGGTGCGCCGCTGCTGGTCGGCGTGGGCATCGGGGAAAATTTCCTTGGTTCGGATGCGCAGGCGCTGATCCAGGTCACCAACAAGATGCTGTATCTCGACGAGGACGATGTGGTCGAGATCACCCGTGACAGCGTGCAGGTCTATGGACTCGACGGACATCCGGTCGAGCGCGCGGTGCACGAGAGCGAGCTGTCCACCGATGCGGTGGAGCGCGGCGAATACCGCCACTACATGCAGAAGGAAATCTTCGAACAGCCGAGCGCGGTGGCCAACACGCTGGAGGCGCGCATCGGGCCGCACGGCGTGCTGCCGAACATCTTCGGCATCGACAGCGATGCGCTGCTGCAGCGTACCCGCGGGCTGCACATCATCGCCTGCGGCACCAGCTATCACGCCGGCCTGGTCGCCAAGTACTGGATCGAGGAATACGCGCGGCTGCCGGTCAGCGTGGAAGTGGCCAGCGAATACCGCTACCGCGACACCGTCGTGCCGATCGATACGCTGTTCGTCGCCATCTCGCAATCCGGTGAAACCGCCGACACCCTGGCCGCGATGCGCGAGTCGCGGCGGCGCGGCTATCTGGGCACCCTGGTCATCTGCAATTCGCCCGAGTCCTCGCTGGTGCGCGAAGCGGATCTGAAGCTGATGACCCGCGCCGGCCCGGAAATCGGCGTGGCCTCGACCAAGGCCTTTACCACCCAGCTGGCCGGCCTGGCCTTGCTGACGCTGGAACTGGCACGCCGCAACGGGCTCGATCCGCAGCGCTACGCCGTGCTATGCGCGGAGCTGCAGCATCTGCCGCGCGCGATCGAAAATGCGCTGAAGCTGGAGCCGGCGATCATCGAGCTGGCGGGTGAATTCATCCATCGTCAGCACGCGCTGTTCCTGGGCCGTGGCGCGCACTATCCGGTGGCACTGGAAGGCTCGCTCAAGCTCAAGGAAATTTCCTACATCCACGCCGAGGCGTATCCCGCGGGCGAACTCAAGCACGGCCCGCTCGCGCTGGTCGATGAAGACATGCCGGTGGTGGCGGTCGCGCCGAACGGGCCGCTGCTGGACAAGCTCAAGTCCAACCTGCAGGAAGTGCGTGCCCGCGGCGGCCGGCTGATCGTGTTTGCCGATGGCGCCGCCGGCATGGACGACATGGCCACGCATGGCACCATGTTGCGGGTGGAATCCGGCGGCAGTTTCATCTCGCCAGCGGTGTTCACCGTGCCGCTGCAGTTGCTGGCCTATCACGTCGCCGTGCTGCGCGGCACCGATGTCGATCAGCCACGCAATCTGGCCAAATCCGTCACGGTGGAGTGATCCCGGCACGAGTAAGCCGGCACGTGGTAAGACCTAACAGGCTGTTGAGAATGCCCCTTTCGGCGCCACGGGCATAGCCTCGGCCTA
>DAIMGD010000148.1:0-5968 GCA_036724165.1 Rhodanobacter sp. | reverse complement strand
CGCGCATGCAAAAGCCGAGGCCTATGCGCAGCGAGCCGAGCAGCACATCGCCGACATCCGCGCGGCCGCCGCGCGACTGCCGCGCCGGCCGAACGTGTATTTCGAGGAGTGGGACGAGCCGATCATCGTAGGCATTCGCTGGGTCGCCGAAATCATCGGCATCGCCGGCGGCGACGACTGCTTTCCCGAACTAGCGCGCGAGCCGCTGGCGAAGCAGCGCATCCTGCCGAACGGCGACGATGTGATCCGACGGGCACCGGACATCATCCTCGGCTCCTGGTGCGGCAAGCGCTTCCGCCCGGAGAAGGTCGCGGCGCGGCCGGGCTGGGACGCGATTCCCGCGGTGCGTAACGGTGAGCTTTACGAGATCAAGTCGCCGATCATTTTGCAGCCGGGACCGGCGGCGCTGTTCGACGGGCTGGATGCGATCCACCGGATCATCGTCGCGTGGGCGGCCCGGCACGGATGAGCCGCGCCCTCATGGCGCGGCTCACGAATACAGACGATCCAGGGCTTACCAGATCCGCACCCGGTCGGCCTCGGCGCGCCACATCGGCTGGCCGGGCTTGACGCCGAACGCCTCGTAGAATTCGGGCACGTTCGACAGCGGTCCGTTGACGCGCCACTTCGCCGGGGCATGCACGTCGCTGAGCAGGCCCCGGCGCAACAGGGCGTCCTGTTCCTGGAAGATCCACGACAGCGCATAGCCGAGGAAGAAGCGCTGCAGCGGCGTGTAGCCGGCGATCTTCTCGCCCTTCTTGTATTGCTCGGTTTTCTTGAACGCATCGAGCCCGATCAGCACGCCGCCGAGGTCGGCCATGTTCTCGCCCAGGCTCGCGCGTCCGTTGATGTGCAGGCCCGGCAGCGGCTCGTACGCATCGAACTGCTTGACCAGCACGTCGGCGCGCTGGCCGAATTTCTGCGCATCCTGCTTGGTCCACCAGTCGGCGAGATTGCCGGCCGCGTCGAACTGACGGCCTTCGTCGTCGAAGCCGTGGGTGATCTCATGGCCGATCGTCGAGGCTGCTGCATAGCCGTAGACGACGGCATCGTCGACGTCGGCGTCCTTGAAGCCGGGAATCGAGAACTGCGCGGCCGGCAACACGATCTCGTTGTTCGACGGGTTGTAGTAGGCGTTGTAGGTCTGCGGCGTCATGTCCCATTCGGCGCGATCGACCGGCTTGCCGAACTTCGACAGCTGATCGTTGAATGCCCAGCGCTGGGCGTTCATCTGGTTCTGCGCATAGGAGTCGCGGCCGATCTGCAGCGCGGAATAATCCTTCCACTTGTCCGGATAGCCGACCTTCCTGGTCACCGCCGCGAGTTTTTCGCGCGCCTTGGCCTTGGTCGCGGCGCTCATCCAGTCGAGCCGGTCGATGCGCTCGCCGTAGGCGCTGCGGATCGCCTCGACCAGGTTGTTGTAGCGCTGCTTGGCCTGCTCGGAAAAGTATTCCTTGACGAAGATGCGACCCAGGATCATGCCGATCGCGCGGTTCTCCGCATCGAGCGTGCGTTTCCAGCGCGGCCGTTGTTCCTTCTGGCCCGACAGCACGCGGCCGTAGAAATCGAAGTGCTCATCATCGATCGCCTTGCCCAGGGTCGCGGCGTATTCATCGACCAGATGCACGCGCAGGTAATCGCGCAGCACCGGCACGGGCGTCTGCACGAGCAGTTTCTGCAGGCCACCGAAGAATTCGGGCTGGCCGACGATGACGTACGGTGCCGCGAGCTTCCACGCCCGCAGCCGTTGGTTCCAGGCGATCTCGGGGGTGAACTTTCGGGTCAGTTCGGACGGCGCCATCTTGTTGTAGTTCTTCTGCGGATCGCGCAGCTCCGCCAGCGGCCGCGAGACCTTGGCCAGCGCGGTTTCGAACGCCATCACCCGGGTTGCGCTGGCGGCTGCCGCTGCGTCGTCCGCGCCGAGCAGCTTGAACATCTTGCGCAGATGGTCGACGTAGGCGGTGCGTGCCTTGGCGACACCGGCCTCGTTGTTGAAGTAGTAGTCGCGATCGGGCAGGCCGAGGCCGCCTTGCGAGACGTAGACCGCCATCACGTCGCTCTGCTTCTCGTCCTGCTGCACGCCGAAATCGAAGAACGCATCGACACCGAGCGGTTGCAGCGCGAACGCCGCATCGAGCACGCCCGGCACGTCGGAGGCGGCGTCGATGCGTGCGAGTTCGGGTTTGAGCGGGGCGAGGCCCTGGCGCTCGGCCAGGTCGCTGTCCATCGCGGTGTTCCAGAAATCGCCGATCTTCTGCTCGTCGCTGCCATGCGCCGCGTTCTTCTGTGCGGCGGCGTCTTCGCTGATCTTGCGCAGATTGGCGTACAGGTCTTCCTGCACCAGCTTGCCAATGCCCCAGTAGGCCTCCGAGGCGGGGATCGGATGGCTCTTGAGCCAGGCACCGTTGGCGTAGCTGAAGAAATCGTCGCCGGGATTCACCGATGCATCGATGTTCGCCGCGACCACATCAGGTTTTACGGACGCGGTTGACGCCGTCGCCGGCACCGCCGGGGTCGATGCCTGCATCGCTGGCGTGCGGTCGCAACCGGCAACACAGGCGGCGATGGCCACGGTCAGCAGGCACAGGGTGAGGCGGCGCGATCTCGCTTTCATGCAGGACATTCCATGAGGGGTGACGGCGCATGCTAGCGGATCAGCGAAGCGGTCGGCACGGCTCCGGACTGATCGAAGTGCGCTGCTGATCGAGGCGGTGCTAGATGCCCATGGCCAGTCGGCCGCCCAGGTCGAGCAGCGGTGCGGCGATCAGCAGACGGGCGAGCAGCAGCACGAGCATCACCACCATCGGCGCGAAATCGATATTGCCGGCGATCAGCTTGCCATTCAGCGGACGCAACAAGGGGGCGACGATGGCGCCGACCAGGCGCAGCATGGGTTGCCGGCGATCCACCGCCAGCATGCTCAGCAACGACCAGCCGAAGATCAGCACCAGGTAGAACAGCAGCACGAAATCGAGCAGCTCGGCCAGCGCCAGCACGAGCAGGCCGGCCGGATGCGGCATCACCCCGAGCAGCGCAAACAGCAGCAGGCGCTTGAGCAGCGTTGCCAGCCAGGCCAGCAGCAGTGCGGCCAGGTTGATCCGGCGCCAGTTCGGCAGCACGCGGCGGATCGGCGCCAGCACCGGATTGGTATACCGATAGATGAACTGGCTCAGCGGATTGTTGAAATCCACGCGGCAGGCTTCGGCCAGCACCCGCAGCAGCAGCAGCATGACCACCGCGTCGAAGGCCAGCTCGATCAGCAAGGACAAGGCATTCAGCAGATAGCTCACGACAGTTTGTCCAGGCTGGCGGCGAGTTGCGCACCACGCTCGGTGGCGGCGGCCACCGCGCGCGCCACGATACGGGTCAGGCCGTCCGCGCTGAAGCTCTCCAGCGCAGCCTGCGTGGTGCCGTTGGGCGAGGTGACCCGTTCGCGCAGCAGGGCGGGATCTTCGCCGCCTTCCACCAGCATGCGGCCGGCACCCAGGCAGGTCTGCGCGGCGAGCGCGCGCGCCGTGCTGCGCGGCAAGCCCTGCGCGACGGCGGCGCTCTCCAGGGCTTCGACCAGTGCGAAGAAATACGCCGGGCCGGAGCCGGACAGCGCGGTGACGGTATCCATCAGCGCCTCGTCGTCGATCCAGCGGGTGATCCCGGCGGCATCGAGGATGTGCTGTGCCTGCGCCTTCTGTGGCGGGCTGACCCGGCTGTTCGCGCACAGTCCGGTGGCACCGGCACCGATCAGCGCCGGCGTATTCGGCATGCAGCGCACGATCGGCAGGCTGCCGCCGAACCAGCGTTCGAGCTGGTCCAGCCGCACGCCGGCGGCGATCGAGATCAACAGCGGGCGGTTGCGCTGCAAGGTATCGCGCAGTTCGGCGTGGATCGCCGGCATGATCTGTGGCTTGACCGCCAGCAGGATGACTTCGGCCTCGGCCGCGGCGAGCCGGTTTTCGGCATAGCAGGCGATGCCGAATTCACGGCCCAGCGCGTGGCGCGCTTCGGCCAGCGGTTCGGCCACCGCGATCGTGGCGGCGGCCACGCCGGTTTTCAGCAGGCCACCGATCAGGCTGCGTGCCATGTTGCCGCCGCCGATAAAGGCAAGTCGTGTCATGCGGGTTCCTCGGGCGATCCAGGTCGCTACCTTAGCCGGAGCAGGCGCGACAGCGTAGCTTCGTTGCATTGAAATGGCGTATGCGCGATGACATCGCGCGGCCGGCGGCCGGGATCATTCCCTGCCGGCGCTGCAAACCGTGTCGGAAGTCTGCATTCCGGCAGCGGGAAAGACTGGCCGCACAGCCTGTTGCGCGAGTAGTATCGAAGCGGCTGCAAGGGGAATCGGGAATTCGTTTGGTTGGTTCGATGGCGTCTGCGCCATGCGCTGCGGCGCACCAAGCCTGCGAAAGCTCTCCGTTCCGCGATGCGGCATCCAATTCATGCCATCCGGACGATCGGTTGAGGGGAAACGATAGATGGACATTGCCGAACTGCTTGCCTTCTCGGTGAAGAACAAGGCCTCGGACTTGCACCTGTCCGCCGGGCTGCCGCCGATGATCCGTGTCGACGGCGACGTGCGCCGCATCAACATTCCCGCACTCGAGCACAAACAGGTGCACTCGCTGATCTACGACATCATGTCGGACAAGCAGCGGCGCGATTACGAGGAGTTCTACGAAACCGACTTCTCGTTCGAGATCCCCGGACTGGCGCGTTTCCGCGTCAACGCATTCAACCAGAACCGCGGCGCCGGTGCGGTGTTCCGTACCATCCCGTCCGAAGTGCTGACGCTGGAAGACCTGGGTTGCCCGCGCATCTTCAAGGAGCTGATCGAGCAGCCGCAGGGCCTGATCCTGGTGACTGGCCCGACCGGTTCGGGCAAGTCGACCACGCTGGCGGCGATGGTCGACCACGTCAACAAGAACGAATACGGCCACATGCTCACGATCGAGGATCCGATCGAGTTCGTGCACACCTCGCAGAAGTGCCTGGTCAACCAGCGCGAGGTCCATCGCGACACGCTCGGCTTCAACGAGGCGCTGCGTTCGGCGCTGCGCGAGGATCCGGATTACATCCTGGTCGGCGAGCTGCGCGACCTGGAAACCATCCGGCTGGCACTGACCGCGGCGGAAACCGGCCACCTGGTGTTCGCCACCGTGCATACCAGTTCGGCGGCCAAGACCATCGACCGCATCATCGACGTGTTCCCCGCCGGCGAAAAGCCGATGGTCCGCTCGATGCTGTCCGAATCGCTGCGTGCGGTGGTCTCGCAGTCGCTGCTGAAGAAGGTCGGTGGCGGCCGTATCGCGGCGCACGAGATCATGGTCGGCATCCCGGCGATCCGCAACCTGATCCGCGAGGACAAGGTGGCGCAGATGTATTCGTCGATCCAGACCGGCCAGCAGTTCGGCATGCAGACGCTGGATCAGTGCCTGCAGGACCTGGTCAAGCGTGGCCTGGTGACGCGTCAGCAGGCGTCCGCCTATGCCAAGAACAAGGACACCTTCAAGTGAAGCGGGGAACGGGGAGCAGCGGACGGGGAACGCCGGGCCTGGGGCGGACTGATGTTCGCAGCTCCGGCCAGGCGCCTGATCGGAGCCCGCTTTCCGATGATCCCTTGCACCACGCGCTGCCCGTTCCCCATTCCCCGTTCCCCTCTCCAGGAGGAGCCACCCCATGAGCGATTTTGATTTCACCTCATTCCTGAAACTGATGGTGCACAAGAAGGCGTCGGATCTGTTCATCACGGCCGGCGTGGCGCCGTCGATGAAGGTGCAGGGCCGGGTTGTGCCGATTACGCAGAGCCCGCTCAGCGTGCAGCAGTCGCGCGACATGGTGCTCAACGTGATGACGCCGGGGCAGCGCGAGGAGTTCGAGAAAACCCATGAGTGCCAGTTCGCGATCTCCGCGCAGGGCGTCGGCCGCTTCCGCGTGTCGTGCTTCTACCAGCGCAATTGCGTCGGCATGGTGCTGC
>DAIMGD010000147.1:0-5993 GCA_036724165.1 Rhodanobacter sp. | reverse complement strand
TGGCGAACCAGTCCTTCCAGCGACTCGACGGATTCGGATCGCCGAGCAATGGCCATTGCGAGAGATCCTTCGGGTCGGCGTCGGCCATCCGTGCCACCAGGGCAGGCGCGGCCACCGGCGCAATCCATTCGCCGAACAGCCGCTCGCTGTGCAGTCCGACCCATTCACCGCGACCGTAACGCAGTGCCGCGTCCACCGGCTCGCGCTCGAAGTTCACCAGTGCCGAACCCGATTGCAGATTGAGTTCCAGCTCGGGATGCACGGCGACCAGCCGCGGCAGTCGCGGCACCAGCCAGCCCGTCATGATGCCCGGGCTCGCGCTCAGGGTGAATGTGTCGTTCGTGCGCTTGTGGTAACGCGACAGCGCGTGCTCGATGCGATCGAAATGCTCGCCCACCGCGTCGAGCAGGCTGCAACCTTCGATGGTCAGCTTCACGCCGCGCGGCCCGCGTTCGAACAGGCGCTGCGCCAGCCGCTCTTCCAGCTGACGGATCTGATGACTCAATGCGCTGACGGTGAGGTTGGCCTGCTCCGCCGCGCGCGAAAGATTGCCCGTACGGGCGACCAGCACGAACTGTTGCAGCAGGCCCAGTGGCAGTTTTCCCATCTTGAATCTTCCTCAAGGCTGGCTTGCGAATATATCGCTATTTAGCCGGCTGTCGGGCGCCTACATTGAACAAACCCCAAGCCTGGGCGGTATCGCGAGGTGTTCCCCATGAACTCGATCTGGAGCGGTCTTCTGTTCTTGCACGGCCATGTCATCCATCAGGATCTGGCGTGGCGGCCCGATGTGCAGGCCAGGCGCGCCGAGCGCAAGCCTGTCGCCAGGATTCGCCATTCTGTGCTGGCATGCTGCACGGCCGTGTGGCCTCGCCTGGTGGGGCCGCGTTGACCTGCGGCCTCATTGCCGAGCTTGATTGACGCCGATACGCAACCACCTCAGATGCATCACGCCGCCTTTGCCTGGCGGCAGGCATGCTTCGCGCTTCCCATCATTCGAGGTGTTCCGTGCACAAGCGTCCACTTGGCAAGTCTTCATTGTCCATCGCACCGCTCGCCTTCGGCGGCAACGTGTTCGGCTGGAATGTCGATGAACGGCGCTCCTTCGAACTGCTCGATGCGTTCGTCGACGCCGGCTTCAACCTGATCGACACGGCGGACGTCTATTCGGCATGGGCGCCGGGCAACCGCGGCGGCGAATCGGAAACCATCATCGGCCGCTGGCTGAAGCAGGGCGGCAAGCGCGAGCGGGTGGTGCTCGCTACCAAGGTCGGCAAGTGGGGCGAGCAGCCGGGCCTGTCACCGGTGAACATCCAGCAGGCCGTGGATGGCTCGCTGCAGCGGCTGCAGACCGACCACATCGATCTTTATCAGGCGCACGAGGACGATGCCAGCGTGCCGCTGGCCGAGACGCTCGGTGCGTTCGGACGTCTGATCGAACAGGGCAAGGTCCGGGTGATCGGCGCTTCCAACTATGCCGCCGGCCGCTTCGCCGACGCGCTGGCGGTATCGAAGCAGCACCACCTGCCGCGCTACGAAAGCCTGCAGCCGGAATACAACCTGGTCAGCCGCGACGGTTACGAAAAGGCACTGGAGCCGCTGGTCCGCGCGGAGAACATCGGCGTCATCAGCTACTACGCGCTGGCCAGCGGCTTCCTGAGCGGCAAGTACCGCAGCGCCGAGGATCTGGCCAAGAGCACGACGCGCGGCGGCGCCGTGAAAAAGTATCTCGGCCCGCACGGCCTGCGGGTACTGGCTGCGCTGGATGCAGTGGCGGCCGCGCACAATGCGACGCCCGCGCAGATCGCGCTGGCCTGGCTGATCGCCCGGCCCGGCCTCACCGCGCCGATCGCCAGCGCCACCAGCCTGGCCCAGCTCAACGAACTGCTTGGTGCAGTGGCGCTGCAGTTGACCGACAACGAGATTGCCGCGCTGGATCTGGCCAGCGCCGCCTGATCATTCCGCTGCGGCGGCAGCATGCGCGGGAGTAGCGCTGCTGCTGCCGGGCGTGGGATCCGCGTCCTCGTCCTGGTCTTCCGGGGACTTCACCACGTAACCCTCGGCCTTGAGCCTGGCGAGGTAACCGGTCGGCGACAGCAGCTCGCCCATCGGCAACAGCGCAAAGGTCTGCGGGTTGCTGATCAAGGCGGTATGCGCCGCCGCCAGCCAGGTCGCCGCCAATCGCGCAGGCACATCATCCAGCCCCAGCTTGCGGGCGAAGCCCGCGCCGGTGACGGCGGAGATGCAGGTACCACGGCGATCGCTGTCGGGCAGCTGGCGCAACGCCTGCAGGTCGCCGGTGGCCCATGCGTTGGCGCGCGCCGTGATCGCCGGCATGTCCTGTTCGATGCTGTCCAGCGTGTGGCTGAAGCATGCCGCGTCGTCCAGGCCGGAACTCTTGAACGCCTTGATCGCCTCCCGCGGCTGATCGATCACCACCTGGTAATCCACCGCCGTCTGCCTGACCCCGTACTGCCTGGCCAGCGCATCCACCGTGGTCGTGATGCCACCGGAGTTGCTCAGGCCATTGGCCTTGATCGCCTTCTTGTAGAGCTGTTGCGCGGCGAAGATCGGCCGCCAGCGTTCGATGCCACGGTCGCTGCCCAGATATTTCTGCTTGAGCACCTGCCAGCGCGCGTACTGCGCCGACGGCAGCACCTGTTGCAGCGTTTCGCCGTTGTCGTTCTTGCGCGCGCTGTAAGCCGACGGCAGCAGAAAGAGTTTGCCGAAGAAGCCGGTATTGAGCTTCACTTTCACCGCCGGCGGCAGCAGCACCTGCTGCGCGCCAGCAATCACCGAGGCCACCTCGCGCGACTGCCACGTCATGCTTTGCGGCAGCGGCGACAAGGTGCCGAGCACCCACATCACATGCGTGCCCTTGCTCACCTTCCACATGCCCGGACCAGGCTGCACGCCGCTGACCACCACCGCGGCCAGCTCGGCCACCTTCGGCGGCGCGACGGACGATGACGCCGGCGGCAATGACGGCGCTTGCGCGGACGCCAGCGCGAGGCTGCTCAACGACCACAGGAAAACCACGCTCGGCAGACGCATCGGTGCTGCTCTCCATTGGCGGAAGCGGCCATTGTCTCAGGAGCATCCTGACTCGCACGCTGCCGGCGCGGCAACGCCGCGGAACCAGCGGCAGCGGGAACGGTCTCAGCGTGGCAGCCGCGCCGCCGCCGGGTAGGCCGGCACATCCACGTATTCGCCCGCCCGCAGCCTGGCCTGCACGGCGCACCACCAGGCGGGATCGAAGATCTCGCCATGCGCCTCGCGCAATGCCGCGCGCAGCGGGGCGGGCACACCGAGGAAATTGACGAACAGCTCGGGAAACACATCTTCCGGCGCGGCATACAGCCAGTCGCCCAGTGGCCGCGTCTCATCCTCGTCGCACACCGGCGGCACCGCGCGGAAGCGGCATTCGCCGAGCAGGCACAGCTCGTCGTAGTCGTAGAACACCGCGCGGCCATTGCGCGAGATGCCGAAGTTCTTCAGCAGCAGGTCGCCGGGAAAGATGTTGCTGCCGGCCAGGTCCTTGATCGCCTGGCCGTAGTCGCGCATCGCCCGGCAGGCCTCGGCTTCGGCGACCTCGCGCACGTACAGATCCAGCGGCCGCAGCCGGCGCTCCACGTAGCAGTGCGCGATCACCAGTTCGTCGCCGTCCACGCGAACGCTCCCGGCACATTCCTCCAGCAGCTCCCGCCGCAGCTCCTCGTCGAACTGGCGCAGCGGAAAGCGCAGCTGATGGAACTCCTGCGCATCGATCAGCCGGCCCACCCGATCGTGGCGGAACACCAGCCGGTACTTCTCTTCCACCTGCCGCCGCACGGTGTCCTTCGGCCATGCGAAGCGGTCGCGTATCAGCTTGAACACCACCGGCAGGTCGCGCAGCGTGAACACCACCATCACCATGCCGCGCTTGCCGTCGGCATGCAGCAGCCGCTCCTGCGGATGCAGCGCCAGGTGAGCGAACACCCGTCGATAGCGCTCGGTCTTGCCCTGCTTGGCGCGCCCCAGCACGCTGTACAGCTCCTCCAGCGGCTTGTGCGGCAGCAACGCGCGCAGGAACGCCACCACCGCGCCGACATTGTCGATGTCGGCATGGAAATAACTGCGCGCATAGCCGAACAGTATCGAGATCTGCGCGCGCAGCGTAAGCAGCGCGTCCACCCGCACGCCGTCGTCGCCACGCAGCAGCGCGATTACCAGCGGATGCCGCCGATGGCCGCCACGCAATCGTCCGACCAGATAGGCGCGCCGTTCGCGGTAGAACACCGCCTGCAGCACGTCGATCGACTCGATCGCCGGCACGTCCATCCCGGCCAGTCGCGCGGACAACGTCGTCGCCAGCCGCGCCGCGCAGCCAGCCGGATCGGCATACGCGAAGCCGGCATCCGCCAGCAGCCGCTGGCAGCATGCCACCAGATCGTCAGCCACCGGATAATGCCGGTGCGCTGCCGCATCGCTGCCTTCGGTATACGGTTCGCGATCCAGTGCCACGAACTCGATTTCCGGCGCCACCCCGTGCGTGTGGAACTGCCGCCGCGACAACGAACTGAACCAGGTCTTGTACAACTCGCGATCCGGCAAGGCGGCGACCCGTTGCTCGTACTCGTGGCGCATCGCCACCCACAACGCCCGCGAGCGCAGCCGGTCGTCCAGCAGCAGGTCCAGCCGCCCCTGCGTTTCGCGCATGCAGATGTCGTACAGATCGATGCGTGCATGCGCGTCCACGCCGGCGCCGCGCCAGTCGCGCCGCTCGAAACGTCGCCGCGCGCGCCGGGTGATGTCGGCGAAGCGGCCGTTGTAATCGGCGAACGCGTCGACCAGCAGCGCCGCCGCGGCGCGGGCCTGCGCATCGACTGGCACGGCATGGCGGTTCGGCGGGCTGCGGTCCATGCCCGCAGTGTAGGCGTTGCGGGTGCGCGAAAAGAAACGGGGCGCCGAAGCGCCCCGTGCCATCACGCATCAGCTGCGCGAATTACATCGCCGCGATCAGCGCGTCGCCGAATTCGGAGCACTTCACTTCCTTGGCGCCTTCCATCATGCGCGCGAAGTCGTAGGTCACCGTCTTGGCGGCGATCACCTTGTCCATCGCGTGGATGATCGCGTCAGCCGCCTCGTTCCAGCCCAGATGACGCAGCAGCAGCTCGCCGGACAGGATCACCGAACCCGGATTGACCTTGTCCAGGCCGGCGTACTTCGGCGCGGTGCCGTGGGTCGCCTCGAACACCGCGTGACCGGTGACGTAGTTGATGTTGCCGCCCGGCGCGATGCCGATGCCGCCGACTTCCGCGGCCAGCGCGTCGGAGATGTAGTCACCGTTCAAGTTCAGCGTGGCGACCACGTCGTATTCCTTGGCACGGGTCATGATCTGCTGCAGGAACGCATCGGCGATCACGTCCTTGACCACGATCTGCTTGCCGCTCTTGGGATTCTTGAAGCTCATCCACGGGCCGCCGTCCAGTTCGACCGCGCCGAATTCGTTCTTCGCCAGCGCATAGCCCCAGTCGCGGAACGCGCCTTCGGTGTACTTCATGATGTTGCCCTTGTGCACCAGCGTCACCGACGCACGATCGTTGTCGATCGCGTACTTGAACGCGGCGCGCACCAGCCGCTCGGTGCCATCCCTGGAGACCGGCTTGATGCCGATGCCGGAGGTTTCCGGGAAGCGGATCTTCTTGAAGCGGTCGGGAAAATGTTCCTGCAGCAGCGCCAGGAATTTCTTCGCCTCCGGCGTGCCCTCGGCGAATTCGATGCCGGCATAGATGTCCTCGCAGTTCTCGCGGAAGATCACCATGTCGACGTCCTCGGGCTTCTTCACCGGCGACGGCACGCCCTTGAACCAGCGCACCGGACGCAGGCAGGTGTAGAGGTCGAGCTGCTGGCGCAAGGCCACGTTGAGCGAACGGATGCCGCCGCCGACCGGCGTGGTCAGCGGGCCCTTGATCGAGACGAGGTAGTCGCGGCAAGCCTGCACGGTTTCGTCC
>DAIMGD010000146.1:0-6105 GCA_036724165.1 Rhodanobacter sp. | reverse complement strand
AGATGTAACTGACCGAAGTTGCCTCATCGCAACCGAAGGTATCAAATCACTGCGCGCAACCTGGGGTTGCGCGCAGTTTGCTGTTGAATCGCCCAGCCATGGATAACGCCGCAGCATGCAAGTGACCCGCGCCGAACCGCTTGCCCGCGACATCGACCGGCGCTCGCGTGCCGATGCCCGGCACGACCGCATTTTTCATCGGGTACTGAAATTCTGTGCCCTGCTGGTGCTGGCCACCTTGCTGGGTGCGGCGCTGTCCACCTTGTGGGGCGGGCGCGAAGTGCTGTTCGGACATGGCCTGCATTTCCTGACCAGTGACTCGTGGAATCCGGTCGAGGACGACTACGGCGCGCTCGCGCCGATCTTCGGCACCCTGGTCACCTCGCTGATCGCGCTGGTGATCGCCGTGCCGATCAGCTTCGGCATCGCGATCTTCCTTACCGAGATCGCGCCGACCTGGATGCGCGGGCCGGTCAGCGCCGCGATCGAACTGCTGGCCGGGATCCCCTCGATCATCTACGGCATGTGGGGTCTGTTCGTGTTCGTGCCGTTCATGGCCAACATCGAACCTGCCCTCAGTGACACGCTGGGCAAGCTGCCGCTGATCGGCAAGCTGTTCCAGGGACCGCCGCTGGGACTGGGCCTGCTGACCGCCGGCATCGTGCTGGCGGTGATGATCCTGCCGTTCATCTCCTCGGTGATGCGTGAAGTCTTCCAGACCGTTCCCACGCGGCTGAAGGAGTCGTCGTATGCGCTCGGCTCGACCACCTGGGAGGTGCTGTGGGACATCGTGCTGCCCTATACACGCTCGGCGGTCATCGGCGGCATCTTCCTGGGCCTGGGCCGCGCGCTGGGCGAGACCATGGCGGTCACCTTCGTGCTGGGCAATTCCTACAACATCACCGCGTCGCTGCTGATGCCGGGGACCTCGATCTCATCCAGCATCGCCAACGAATTCAACGAAGCGGTGGGAGTGCACCGCTCGGCGCTGATCGCGCTGGGCTTCCTGCTGTTCGTGGTCACCTTCGTCGTGCTGCTGATCGCCCGGCTGATGCTGCATCAACTGGCCAAGCGGGAGGGCAAGTAATGGAAGCCGCGGGCCTCTATCTGCGTCGACGCATCACCAATGTGGTGGCGCTGATCTTTGGCGGCTGCGCCACCGCGCTGGGGCTGCTATTCCTGGTCTGGATCCTGTGGGTGACGATCAGCAACGGCATCAGCGCCATCCATCTGAACCTGTTCACCAAGATCACCGCCTACGCCGACCAGGGCGGCCTGGCCAACGCCATCGTCGGCAGCCTGATCATGGACTTCATGGCGCTGCTGATCTGTACGCCGATCGGCGTGCTGGCCGGCACCTACCTGGCCGAGTACGCCAACCGCTCGAAACTGGGCGCCTCGATCCGCTTCCTCAACGACATCCTGCTGTCGGCGCCGTCGATCGTGATGGGACTGTTCGTGTACGTGATCATCGTGCTGCCGATGTCGAACCTGACCCATGGCAACATTTCGTTCTCCGGCTTCGCCGGGGCGGTGGCACTGGCGCTGATCGGCCTGCCCGTGATCGTGCGCACCACCGACGAGATGCTGCAGCTGGTACCGGGCACATTGCGCGAAGCAGCGCTGTCGCTGGGCGTGCCGCAGTGGAAGCTGACCGTGCAGGTGCTGATCCGCGCCGCCAGTTCGGGCATCCTCACCGGCGTGCTGCTGGCGCTGGCGCGGCTGGCCGGCGAAACCGCGCCGCTGCTGTTCACCGCCTTCGGCAACAACTTCATGACGGTGCATCCGCTCGACAAGATGGCCAGTCTGCCGGTGGCCATCTACCAGTACACCAACGATCCGAACCCCACCATGCACTCCATCGCCTGGGCGGGTGCATTGTTGATTACCCTGTTCGTGCTGGCACTCAGCCTGCTGACACGTCTGCTGTTTTCGCGCAAGAAGGTGAGCTATGAATGACCTCGCCGCCGCTGTCGCGGCCCCGTTGGCCAGCGTCGATGGGCGCACCAAGATCAAGGTGCGTGACGTGCACTTCTATTACAACGGCTTCCATGCGCTGAAAGGCGTCAGCATGGACATTCCGGAAAAGCAGGTCACCGCGATCATCGGCCCCTCCGGCTGCGGCAAGTCGACCCTTCTGCGCATCTTCAACCGCATCTACGCGATCTATCCGAAGCTGGAGGCCAAGGGCTCGATCGAGCTGGACGGCGAGAACATCCTCGACCCGGGCTATTCGATGAATCGTCTGCGCAGCAAGGTCGGCATGGTGTTCCAGAAGCCGGTGCCGTTCCCGATGACGATCTTCGAGAACGTGGCTTATGGCATCCGCCACCACGAGAAGCTTTCCAAGCCGGACATGGAAGGCCGTGTGGAGCAGGCACTGCGCAGTGCCGCGTTGTGGGACGAGGTGAAGGACAAGCTCAAGCAGAATGCGCTCGGACTGTCCGGAGGCCAGCAGCAACGCTTGTGCATCGCCCGTGCGATCGCCTTGAAGCCCGAGGTGCTGCTGCTGGACGAGCCCACTTCCGCGCTCGATCCGATCGCCACCAGCCGCATCGAGCAGTTGGTGGAGGAGCTGAAGAGCGAATTCACCATCGTGATCGTCACCCATAACATGCAGCAGGCCGCACGCGTGTCCGATTACACCGCTTTCATGTACATCGGCGAGCTGATCGAATTCGGCAACACGGAAAAGATCTTCACCAAGCCGGACAAGAAGCAGACCGAGGACTACATCACCGGTCGATTTGGCTGACCGACTCCGTCTCCCGCCAGGGGAGAACTGCCACGCGGCCACATACTCCCCTTTCAAGCGCGAGAACCTCGACATGAGCGGTACCGACAAAGACCACATCATCAAAAGCTACGACAGCGAGCTGGCTCGCCTCACCGGCGAGATCGTGCGCATGGGCGAGCTGTCGGTGACGCAGCTGGAAGCCGCCATCGATGTGCTCGATCGGCGTGACGAACGCGCCGCGCAGCGCGTGGTCGGCAATGACGACGCGATCGACCAGCTGGAACAGGAGATCAGCCATGACGTGGTGCGTCTGCTGGCGCTGCGCGCGCCGATGGCCGGCGACTTGCGCAACGTGTTTGCCGCGCTGCGCATCGCCGCCGACATCGAGCGCATCGGTGATTACGCCGCCAACGTGGCCAAGCGTTCGATTCCGCTGTCGATGATGGCACCTGTCGCGCCCGTCGGTGGCCTGGGCTATCTGGCGGAACTGGCCGCGACCGGTGTGCGCGAGGTGCTGTTGGCCTACCGCGATCGCGATGCCGAAAGGGCCTACCAGGTGTGGAAGGACGACGTGGTGCTGGACGAGGCCTATACCGGCTACTTCCGCCAGCTGCTCACCTACATGATGGAAGATCCGCGCAACATCACCCCGTGCACACACCTGCTGTTCATGGCCAAGAACATCGAACGCATCGGCGACCATGCCACCAACATCGCCGAGAACGTGTGGTTCCAGGTCACCGGCGAGCCGCTGAACAAGCAGCGCAGCAAGGGCGACCTCACCTCGAATCCGGAAATGACCAGGCTGGGCGAATAGTCCGTGTTTACGGCTCGCGGCTCGGCGCCTGGCGTCCCTCGCGGCGCAGGCGCAATCCGCGCACGACACCGTAGATGCCGATCGCAGCCCAGGCCACTTCCATCACGAAGGCCGAAGTGTTGAAGCTGCCGAACAGCAGCGACAGCAGTACGCCGAGCGCGCCGAAGATGTTCATCAGCTGATAGGTCAGGCCGTTGCCGTGCAGCTTGTGTGCCTGCAGCAGCAGGAATGCCAGCAGCACCAGCACCACGCCGACGTAACCGGCCCAGTCGTGCCACATCAAGGTCATCATCGTTTCGCACTCCGTTGCCGCAAGGCCTCGAACAGCACCACGCCGGTAGCAACGGAGACGTTGAGGCTCTCCATCGTGCCCGGCATCGGGATCTTCGCCACGAAATCGCACAACTCGCGGGTCAACCGACGGATGCCCTCGCCTTCGCCGCCCAGCACGATGGCCACCGGCCCCTTGAAGTCGACGCCATAAACCGAAGTGTCGGTGTCGCCGGCCAGGCCGGTGATCCACACGCCGGCATCCTTCAGCTCGCGCAGCGTGCGCGCCAAGTTGGTCACCGCGATCAGCGGCACCCGATCGGCGCCGCCAGCCGAAGCGCGACGCACCACCGGCGTCAGACCGACGGCGCGGTCCTTCGGCACGATCACCGCGGTGACTTTCGCGGCCGCCGCGCTGCGCAGGCAGGCACCGAGATTGTGCGGGTCGGTGACGCCATCGAGTACCAGCACCAGCGTGTCGCTGCCGTCGCGCTCCATCAGCGCGGCCAGATCGTTTTCGTGCGCCAGCGGCGGTGCTTCGTACAACGCCGCCACGCCCTGGTGACGCGCCTCGCCGGCGAGCTTGTCGAGCTGCTCGCGCGGACGGTGGTTCACGGTGATCTTCAGCAGCTTCGCACGCTCGGCCAGTTCCAGCACGCGCGCATTGCGCTGGCCCTGCTCGACGATCAGCTCGCGCACGCGCTCGGCGTCGTTGCTCAGCGCACCTTCGACCGGGTTGATCCCGACGATCCAACTCTCGCTCATGACTGGCCTTTCGGTTTCGGTTTGGATCGGCGCCTGGGGTTCTTCTTCGGCGCATCCGCCGCAGCCGGCGCCGGGCCACGTTGTTGGGTGGCGCCACTGCCGGCGCCGTCCTTGCGTGGACGACGGGCGGCCGACTGACCGGCCTTGCCCGCATTCGGTGCACGGCCCGAACGTTGCTCGCCAGCATGCTGACGGGTGGAAGCCCGCGGTTGGCTCGGCGGATTATCGCTCGGTGCAGCCCTGTGCGGAGCCGGGGCCGGCGCAGCAACCACCGGTTCCTTGCGGCCGAACGCACGGCCTATCGCCTTGGCTGCCCGGCCGAACATGTTCGGCGCCTTCGCGGCAGGAGCTGCTTTCTTCGGCAACGAGTAACGTTCGCCGCTGGCCGCGTAGTCGTAGGCCTTGCCACTGCCTGCTGGCGGCGTGGCTGCCGCACGCGGCGCGACCAGCCGGAAGTCGATCTTGCGGTCTTCCAGGCTGGCGCGCAGCACCTGGATGCGCACGTGGTCACCCAGTCGAAACTGCGTGCCGGTACGCTCACCCTTCAGCAATTTGCGGGTCGCATCGAAGTGGTAATAGTCGTTCGCGAGCTGGCTGATATGCACCAGTCCGGACACCTTCGACTCGTCCAGTTCCACGAACAGGCCGAACGAGGTGACACCAGTGACCACGCCCTCGAACTCGCTGCCGATGTGCTTCTCCATCCACGCGCACTTGAAGCGCTCGTCGACATCGCGCTCGGCTTCCTCGGCACGGCGTTCGCGCTGCGAGCAGTGAATCGCCATCGCCGCCATCTCGCCGGGGGTGTAGCTGTAGTCGGTCGGCTTGCCGCCGGTCAGTGCGAAACGGATCGCACGATGCACCAGCAGATCCGGGTAACGGCGGATCGGCGAGGTGAAGTGCGCATATGCCTGCAGCGACAGGCCGAAATGGCCACGGTTGTCTGGCTGATACGCCGCCATGCTCTGCGAACGCAGCAGCACGTTCTGGATCAGCTCGCGCTCCGGACGATCCTTCACCATGCGCAGGATTTCGGAGAAATCGCCTGGCGTGACTTTCTCCACCGGCGGCATGCTTAACTTGAACTCGCGCAGGAACTGCTGCAGGTCCTCGTACTTCTCCGCCGGCGGCGGCTCATGCGCGCGGAACAGCGCGGGGATTTTCTTCTTCTCCAGGAACAGCGCCGCCTGTACGTTGGCGGCGATCATGCATTCCTCGATCAGCTTGTGCGCGTCGTTGCGCTCGGTCGCGCCCATCGACTCGACACTGCCGGTCTGATCGAGGCGGAACTTCACTTCCGGCGTCTCGAAGTCGATCGCGCCGCGACGCTTGCGCTGCTGCGCCATCGCGCCATACAGCGCATGCAGGTTTTCCAGCTGCGGCAGCACGTCGGCCACTTCATGGCGTGCGTCGGCGTCCTTCAGACCCACCACCTGCCACACCTTGTCGTAGGTGAGCCGCGCATGCGACAGCATCACCGCGTCGTAGAACTTCGACTTGGTCACGTTGCCTTCGG
>DAIMGD010000145.1:0-6215 GCA_036724165.1 Rhodanobacter sp. | reverse complement strand
GTGGTGAACAGCATGCTCAGGTCCAGGTGCGCCAGCACGGCATAATCCGAAGGCCGCTGCCGCACCAGCCACAGTCCGAGCATCGCCAGCAGCAGGCCGCCGATGCCGCCGACCAGACCGATCACCCCGGATTCGATCAGCAGCTGCGCGAACAACGCGCGCCGCGATGCACCCAGCGCACGCCGCACGCCCAGCTCGGCCGAGCGGCGCATGAACTTGGCCAGCATCAACCCCACCGTGTTGACCAGGCACACCAGCAGGAAGCCGAACGCCAGCCCGGTCTGCAGACGCACGTCGTCAGGCACCACCATGTTGTAGTCAAGCCACTGCATCACGTTGCGCAGGCGCACGTTGGGCCCACGCTGGAAGCGGCCCAGCGCCTTCTGGTCCAGCGAGTAGTGCAGCAGAAACTCCTTGTACGCAGCTGCCTTCGCGGGGCTGTCCAGTTGCGCCCAGAACTGCAGCCACACGCAGGTATCCGAAGGCAAAATATTGCCGACGCCGCCGCCGCCATTGCCCCAGCAATCGGATGATCCGTTGCGATCCAGGCGAAGCTCCAGCATGGTCTGCAGCGGCAGGAATACCTGCTCGGCATAGGCGTAGGAGCCGGTATTGAGGTCATAGAAATGCGGGTTCGGCTGCCAGCTGTCCAGCACGCCCACGACACGGAACGAGGTACCCGCCATGCGCAGCGTGCGGCCCACGCTGTTGGCGCCGGCAAACAGCTTGTCGTTGAGCGACCTGGCGATCACCGCCTCGCGCACCTTGGCCTCGCCGTCCGCCGCGCTCCAGCCGTGGCCGTACAGGAACGGCGCGCCGAACATCGCGAAGAAATCCGGTGTGGTGTAACGCGCCTCCACGTAGAACGGATCGAGCGAGGAGTGTTCGGGCTGGACCGGCACCGATCCGCCGGTCATCAACGCCTGGTGATCCGCCCGCGCCGCACGCAACAGATTCAACCCATCGATCAGGGTGACCTGCTCCGGTGGCTCCTTGTTCGGCTGCATGCCCTTGATGTCCTGTGGATCGACCTGCGGGTAGTACAGCTGCCCGCTGCGTCCCGGCAACGGATCGCCGGACAGCACATGCAGCACGGTCAGCGTGGTCATGCTGGCGCCGATGCCCAGCGCGATCGCCAGCACCATCAGCGCGGTGAGCGCCTTGTTGCGCCGCAGGCTGCGCAGCGCGAGGTCGAGATAGTAGGCAAACATCGTCATATTCCGCTTGTCGAGTAGTACGGCGAAAGATCCATGGCGAAGGCGATCGTCGATCGATCTGCCCGCGCTCCGTGACCTGCGCTCCGCTTTCTGTTGTCGCGCTCACTTTTCACATCCCGTCCCTCGCCCAGTACCCATCGCCATCACACCGATCGCGTTGCCACCACCGGTGGCACCGCCGCGGCGCGCAGCGCCGGCCCGAGTACCGCAAGCTGCCCGATCAGCCACAACAGTACGGCGCCCGCCGGGAAATAGACGGCCGGAAGCCGCGGCAATTCGTAGTGGGTCATCAGAAACAGGTTGATGCCGAAGGCAAGCAGCATGCCGAGCCCGATGCCGATCGTCGCCAGCAGGAAGTTCTCGATCTGGAAGTAGTGCAGGATGTTGCCGCGGGTGGCGCCGAGTGCGCGACGCACGCCGATCGTGCGCCGGCGCTGGGCCACCCAGAAACTGCCAAGCCCGACGATGCCCAGCGAGGTGACCAGCAGCAACGCGGCGATGACGCCCAGCAGCAGCCCCGCCATCGCGCGGTCGCCCTGGAAGAATTTCGCGCGCACCTCATCGAGCGTGCGCTGCTGGGTGATCACCCGCTTCGGGTCGGCGGCCTTGAGCGCGGCAACGGCGGCCTTGATCACCCGCTGGCGTTCACCGGGCGCCGTGCGCAGCAGGTAGCTTCCGCCCGCCAAGCGCAGCGGCATCACGATGCTCCACTGTGCGGTGTCGTCGCCATTGGCCAGCGACGGCCGGATCAGGCTGGCCACCACCCCGACCACCCGCATCGGGACTGCGTCGCCCATGTAGATCTTCTTGCCCAGCGCGTTTTCGCCGGGCCACAGCCGCTGCCCCAGCGCACGGGTGATGACGATGACATGCGGGGCCAGCGACTGATCCCGCGCGACGTCCTTGAAATCCACATACTCGTCGGCATTGAAATAGCGCCCCGCCAGCAGCTGCGTGCCGAGGGTCTGCAGCACGTTCTCGCCGTAGTAAGTGGTGGCGTTCAGGGTGGGCTGCATCTGCGTCGGCGTGAGGTTGATGCTGTCGTTCCACGACGAGTTGCCGAACGGCACCTGATTGGTCAACGCGACCGCCGTCACCCCCGGAATCTGGTGCAGCACGGCGAGGTCCTCCTGGGCTCGCGCCTTGGCATCGGGATGCACGCCGATGCTGCCAGCCTCCACTTCCACCAGTTCGTGCTGGGCCACGCCGCCGGGCATGTCCATGCGCTGCAGGCGCTGGGTGATCAGGAACACCGCGTTGCAGACGATCGCGCAGGTCAATGCGATCTCGAGCACCAGCAGCAGCGCGGTGGTCTTGTGCCGGCGCAGGGTCGACAGGATCGGCAGAATGTCCATGTCAGTTGCTCTTCAGTTGCAACGCGGGAGGGATCTGGCAGGCACGCCAGGCGGGCAGCAATCCGGCCAGCAGGCTTGCACCCACCGCCAGCAGAAACGTCGTCAGCAGCATCGCCAGGTCCAGATGCGCGAGCGGGGCGTATTCGGCCGGCTGTCGCCGCACCAGCCACAGGCCGGCGAACGCCAGCAGCAATCCAAGCAGCCCGCCGACCGCGCCGACCATGCCGGCCTCGACCAGCAATTGCGCGAACACCTCGCGGCGGGCCGCACCCAGCGCGCGCCGCACACCGATCTCGGCCGAGCGGCGCAGGAATTTCGCCAGCATCAAGCCCACGGTATTCACCATGCACACCAGCAGGAATCCGAAGGCCAGCCACATCTGCAGGTGCACGTCGCTGGGCACCACCTGCTTGAAGTCCAGCCACTGCATCAGGTCGCGCAGGCGAACATTGGGTGGCCGCACGAACCGTCCCAGCACCTTCTGCTGTTGCGAGTAATGCAGCAGGTACTCCTTGTAGGCCGCAGCCTTGGCGGGACTGTCCAGTTGCACCCACAGCTGCACCCAGGTGCAGGGCGCGGTCTCGATCTGGTCCGCGCTGCCGGAGCCCTTGCCCCAGCAGTCGATCGAGCCGCTGTGCCCCAGCTTCAGGTCACGCGAGGTCGACAGCGGCAGCAGCACATCCTCGTTCTCCGCATATTTGCCCATGTAGAGGTCGTAGAAATGCGGGTTCGGATGCCAGGCATCCATTACCCCGACGATGCGCAGGTCGGCATCGTTCACGCGCAGGAGCTGGCCGGTGCTGTCCTTGCCGGCAAACAGCTTGTCGTTGAGCTCGCGCGAGATCACCGCCACGCGGGCACGCGCCTCGTCGTCATTCGCGTTCCATCCCCGGCCGTACTCGAACGGCGTGGCGAACATCGGGAAAAAGTCCGCCGTGGTGAAACGTGCGTCGGTGTAGAACGGATCCAGGTTCGCCCGCGACGGCTGCACCGGCACGTTGCCGCCGGTCATCACCGCCTGGCGATCCGCACGGCGGGCGTGCAGCAGATTCATCGCATCGATCCAGGTCAGCTGATCCGGCGGCTCGTCCTGCGGGTTGTAACCCTTCATGTCCTGCGGATCGAGCTGCGGGTAATACAGCTGCGAGCTCCTGTCCGGCAGCGGGTCGCCGGACAGCACGTGCAAGATCGTCAGCGTGGTCATGCTGGCGCCGATGCCCAGCGCGATCGACAGCACCATCAGCGCGGTAAGCGCCTTGTTGCGCCGCAGGCTGCGAAGGGCCAGATCGATGTAGTAGCCGAGCATTGCTGTCCCCTGTTTCTGGAATGGATGATTCAGACCGAACGCGTGGCTTCCACCGGCGATACGCGCGATGCGCGCATCGCCGGTGTCAGCACGGCCGCCTGGCCGAGCAGCAACAGCACAACAACACCCACGGCGACATAGGCCGATGACAGGCGGGCCATCTCGAACTGGGTCACCATCCACAGGTTGATGCCGATGGCCAGCACCGCGCCGACGAGCACGCCGCCGATGCCGATCAGCAGATTTTCGGTAAGGAAATAGCTGAGGATGTCGTGCCGGGTCGCACCCAGTGCACGGCGGATGCCGATCTGCTTGCGCCGCTCACCGACCCAGAAACTGGTGAGACCGACGATGCCGGCCGCGGTGATCGCCAGCAGCACGATGCTGATGATGCCCATCAGGATCGCCATGCCGCGATCGCTGTCATAGGCGCGTTCGCGTACCTGGGCGAAGCTCAGCTCACCGTCCCTGGAATCGATGATGCGCATGCGGGTTTGCGCGTACAGCGCCTTGGGCACCTCGCGCATGGCGGCCGCAAGCTGGCCTGGCTTCGCACGCACGATGTAGTACAACCCGTGCGGTTCGGCCACACGCAAGGGCCACAGCAGCGACTGGTAGGCGTACGTCGTGTCCCAGGTCGAGGAGCCCTGCCGCTGCAACAGGTCGACAATGCCGATGATGGTGCTCGGCGCCGGATTCATCGAGTAGATCGGCTTGCCCAGTGCCGAGCCGTCCGGATATAGCCGCTCGGCCAATGCCTTGGTCACGATCACCACGGGCGACATGACATCCTGACGCAGGCCGATCCGGCCCACCTCGTCGGCGCGAAAATTGCGCCCGGCCACCAGCTTCACACCGAGCGTGTCGAGCGTATGCTCGTCACCCAGATAGACCGACGCATCGGTGGTCGGCTTGATCTGCTCGGGCGTCAACGTGACGAAGTTGTCCCAGCCACCGCCGCGCAACGGATAGGAATCGCTGGGCGAGGCATCGCGCACGGCTGGCAACTGTCGCATTGCGGCCAGATCGGCCTGGATCTGCGCATCGATCTGCTGCGTCGACGACTGGCCCGCCCATTGGTTGCGGATCACGAACAGGTTGGCTTCGTCGATGCCGGTGGGTTCGGAAAGATGTGCCAGACGCTGATGGATGATGAAAAGCGCGTTGCACACGATTGCCAGGGTCAAGGCGATCTGCAAAGCGATCAGCACGGTGCCGGCCCGGTGGTGGCGCATGGCGGCAAGTATCGGTTTGATCTGCATGATTGGAGCCTGCCTCTCAATTCGACTTCAGCTGCCAGGCGGGCTGCACCTGCGCCGCACGCCAGGCGGGATAGAACGACGCGGCCACGGTGGCGAGAATGGCGACCACCAGGGTCAGCCCCACCAGCGAAAGATCCAGATGCGCCAGGCGCGCGATCTCCGGCCTGAACAACAGGCCTATGCCGGAGATGCCCAAGGCCGTGAGCAACAGACCCAGCACACCGCCGGCTACGCCAACCGAAGCCGCTTCCATCAGGTATTGCTTGTAGATTTCGCGGCGTGATGCGCCAAGCGCACGGCGAACGCCGATCTCCGCCGCACGGCGCATGAACTTGGCCAGCAACAGGCCGATCGTGTTGACCAGGCAGATCACGAAGAAGCCCAACGACACCATCAACGAAATGCGGCTCTCCGATGGCACCACATGCTGGAAATCGAGCCACTGCATCACATTGCGCAGGCGCACGTTGGGTGCCCAGTCGAAACGTCCGGCCCGTTGCTGATCCGCGGCATAGCCTTCAAGGAACTGGCGGTAGCGTGCAACCTGCGCCGCACTATCCAGTTCTACCCATGGCGTAATCCATACGCAGTTGCCATGCAGCCAATCGTCCCAGCCGGTCGAAGTCAACTGTCCGCGGCAGCTGTTGTTGCCTGCGGTATCGATGTGCAGATCCAGCGCGCGATTGAACGGCACATAAAAATCCGCGGGGTCTTCGAAACCACTGCTGCCGAACAGCGCGAAAAAGCGTGGTTTGGGATCCCAATGCCGGGTCACGCCGACGATGCGGTAGTCATGCCCATCCAGAGTAATCTCGCGTCCCACGCTGTTGGCCCCACCGAACTGCTTCTGGTTGAATTCCTCGCTCAGCACCGCTACCGCGGCATGCCCATCGTCATCCGCCGTACTCCAGCCGGAGCCATACTGGAATGGCACCTCGAACATCGGGAAAAAATCACCAGAGGCCGCATATCCGTTCACCGCGACGGGCAGGCTGCTGTTGCCACCGGGCAACACCGAGAGTTGCACCGGGTACAGCAAGGTCTGCTGCCTGGCCTGATGTGCGCGCATCAATGC
>DAIMGD010000144.1:0-6234 GCA_036724165.1 Rhodanobacter sp. | reverse complement strand
CCCGCTGGTTGCCCCGGCATCAAAGGGCCTATCCCTCCGCCGGTCTCGATGAGTGAAACGGATAGTGAATGCAAATTTCCATGTTGTCAATAGACGTCTAAACATCTAAACGCATATATGTTTATCCGTGCATGACATCTCCGGCGTGAATGGCATCGCCGCATGCCGGCCGGCCCACGCACAACCCGAAGATCACCATGAGTCTGCCGCCGGGAGGTAGCGCGACCGCGACGTGGCGTGCCGTCGCCCTGCCACACCGTCGCCTGCGTGCACGACCATGCCGGCACGGGCTACCAGACCAAGCTGTTCAATTCGGTCTTCCCGCCGCGCTCCTGCTAACGTAGCGACATGAGCTTCCCCCTCGACACCGCCGCCCTGCACGCCAAGCTGCAGCATGATGGCTTTGCCTTCGTCACTGCCGAGTCCATGCGCGGGTTGCTCGGCGAGCCGCAGGCGCTGGATGACTGGGCTGCGTTCGTGCAGAGCTGGGACAACCTGGCACCCGATACCTACCTCGCTGCCCAGGGCCGGCATCGGCGCCGGCGCCATGCGACGTTCTCGATCGAGGCCAATGGCGAGTTGCGCCGCGCGCCGCCTCAGCCGCATTACCAGAGCCTGCAGCACAACCCGCTGCAGGGAAACATCCAGCGCTGGTTCCTGCCGATGCGACCGGCGCTCGCCGGTGGCGCCAGCCTGCAGCGCATCCTGCAGTTCAGCTACGAGCTGTTCGCCGCGCTGGTGCCGACAGCGCAACGCTGGCATGTCGAGGCGCATCAGTTCCGCATCGAGGCTCGTGCCGGCGATCCCGGCGAGCCCACGCCGGAAGGCGTGCATCGCGACGGCGTCGACTATGTGCTGGTACTGCTGATCGATCGCGAGAACATCGAGAGCGGCACCACCACCATCCATACCGGGGATGGCGACCTGCTGGGCAGCTTCACCCTGGCGCACTCGCTGGATGCCGCCCTGCTCGACGACAACCGCGTGTTTCACGGGGTCACCTCGGTCACCGCGCTGGATCCCGCGCTGCCGGCGCATCGCGACGTGCTGGTGTTGACGTTCAGGGTTGCCGCGTAGCCCTTGCAGCACCGGGCTCGCGCAGGCATCAGGCCTGACGCAATCGGTGCCTGGCCGATTTGTATGCGCGAGTTGGCAAAACCGCGACGCACGCATTACGTTCGATCCATTAAGATACAGGCCACATCTTTCACATCAGGCCAGTTCATGTCCCTCGATTCACTACATCGCAGGGATCATGCTGCCGGGATTTCGCCTTCGGACCCCATCGGTGAACGGCTGAAGTTCAGTGGCGACAACCGTTTTCATCGCGAGTTGCGGCGCCGGGTCGATGCCGAGTTCAAGCGCCGCGGCCAACGCCAGCGCGACAGCGCGCAGATGTACCTGAAGACGGCGCTGATCCTGAGCATGTTCGCGCTCACCTATATGGCACTGGTGTTTTTCACCACCAGCGGCTGGCTGGGGCTGCTGCTGAGCATCGTGCTCGGCGTGGCCACGGCAGGGATCGGCTTCAACATCATGCATGACGGCGGCCATCAGGCGTATTCGGAACGCCGCTGGATCAACCGGCTGATGGCGATGACGCTGGATGTAGTCGGCGGCAGTTCGTACATCTGGCAGTGGAAGCACGCGCGCTTCCACCATACCTGGGTCAATGTGGCCGGCCACGACAGCGACATCGACCTCGGCGTGCTGGGCCGGCTGTCGCCGCTGCAGCCGCGACGGCCATGGCATCGCTGGCAGCACATCTACCTGTGGGTGCTGTATGGCGTCACCGCGATCCGCTGGCATCTGTACGGCGATTTCCGCGACATGATCACCGGCACCGTCGGCGAGCGGCCGTTCGCGCGGCCACGCGGCTGGGACCTGGCCGTGTTCGTGATCGGCAAGCTGGCGTTCTTCACCCTCGCGTTCGGGTTGCCGCTGATCTTTCATTCCCTCGGCGCGGTGCTGCTTTTCTACACAGTGACCTCGGCCGTCGCCGGCGTGCTGCTGGCACTGGTCTTCCAGATGGCGCACGTGGTGGAAGAGGCCGCGTTCCCGGAGCCCAATGTGGACGGCCAACAGATGGACACGCCATGGGCGATCCACCAGCTGGAAACCACGGTGGATTTCGCCCGCGGCAACCGCGTGCTGAGCTGGCTGATCGGCGGACTGAACTTCCAGGTGGAGCACCACCTGTTTCCACGCATCTCGCACGTGCACTACCCGATCGTCGCCCGCGTGGTGGAGGATACCTGCCGCGAATTCGGCGTGACCTACCTGGAACATCGCACGTTTGCCGCGGGTATCGCTTCGCATTACCGCTGGCTGCGGCGGCTGGGCAAGCCGGTTGCCCGCGCCAACGAGGCATCCGCGGCCGAGCTGCTGCCCGAACCGTTGCTGCACAACCTCTGAAGGGTTCGTCCGTGGTCGCGGCAGATGGTGGCGCGGTCAAACGTGAAAGGCGCACTGGCGCAAAATTCACATGCAGAGGGCCTTTGGCTTGCCAAGCTGTCCGCAGTAGCCATGACTCGGCGTGACGCCGGTAATTGCTGCTGATCTTGACCTGTGGCTCCGCCACAAGCCTGACACTCACAAAGGACATCCTCTATGAAGACAAAACTGGCTCTGGCTGTATGTGCTGCCCTGCTGCTGTCCAATGTGGCGCTGGCGGCGCAAGACAATGATCAAAGTGACATGCAGACCACCAAGACCACCACTACCACCGTGCAGCACATCGGTGGCAATCACGAGACCTGGTACAAGGAAGGTGGCGTGGTGCCGACCGAATATCGCGGCGACACGTACGTCGTTCAGAAGTGGCAGACTCAGCACTTGAACGAGCCCTCCGCAGGCGCTCACTGGGTGCGCGGCGACAGCGGTGACTTCCTGCTGGTCGACGAAAACACCGGCGCGATTGTCCGCATCGTCCATCAGCACTAAACGCTGATTATCCAAGGCGCGGCTTTGAGCCGCGCGGAGCAAGGCAAACGGATCCATGGTTTCCATGGATCCGTTTTTTGTGGCGATGCCGAGCAACGGCAGGCGCTGAACCGGTCCTCCCTGCCGCACTGCGTGTTTGCGATGATCCGACCCGACTGCGACACTGCCGGCACGACGCTCCGACTGGGAACGTCACGCGTTCAATCATGCAAGGGGAGCTGTCATGTCCATCGCCGCCACCATCGTGATCGCCGCCATCGCCCTGCTGCACCTGTGGTTCCTGATCCTGGAAATGTTCCTGTGGACCAAGCCCTCCGGGCGGCGTGCGTTCGGCACCACCGCGGAGTTCGCCGAGCAGTCGAAGGCGCTCGCCGCCAACCAGGGTCTGTACAACGGCTTCCTCGCCGCCGGACTGGTCTGGGGCCTCTGCCTCGGCAGCACCGGCTTCACCGTGAAGGTGTTCTTCCTCGGCTGCGTGCTGGTCGCCGGCATTTACGGCGGGCTGACCGCGAGCCGGAAGATTCTGTGGATACAGGCGTTGCCGGCGGCAATCGGACTGGTACTCGTCCACCTGGCCTGATCAGGCAGACAGCCATGGCAGCCCACTTCCGCGAAGCTGTCGGACAACGCTTCGATCACGCCCTGATGCAGCAGGCCCGCGCAAAGAGCTGGGCCGCGCTGCACGGCATCCGCGAGCGCATGCATCCGGGCATCAGCGAGGACGAGGCGAAGCTCGAAGCTGCCGCCGTATTCCGCGAACTCGGCTTCGAGCGGCTATGGCATCCGGTGCTGATCCGGATTGGCGCGAACACCACCAGGACCTATCGACAGCGCTCCGATCCCGGCGTGCGACTGGGCGAAAACGACAGCTACTTCATCGACCTCGGGCTGGTGTTCGACGACCATGAGGGCGATGTGGGCGACACCTTCGTGGTCGGCGATGCGCCGCAGCGGCAGGCCTGCGCGGATGCCGCACGCACGCTGTTCGATGAAGTGGCCACGGCATGGCGCACGCAAGCGCTGAGCGGCCAGGCGCTGTACGCCTTTGCCGGCGCGCGCGCCGCCGCGATGGGCTGGCGGTTCAATCACGCGATCAAGGGCCATCGGGTCAGCGACTTTCCGCACGCGATCCACCAGGGCGGCGATCTGGGTGATCTTGCGGCCACGCCGTCGAACGGGCTGTGGATCCTGGAGATCCAGATCGCGCACCCGAGCGAACCGTTCGGCGCGTTCTACGAGGATCTGCTGGCCGAGCCGCCAACACGCTGATCAAGGGTGAGCGCAGCAGCGCCTGCATGGCAATCACCCAGGGTGAACGGCAAGCTGCGTTATGCTTCGGGTTCATCCAGATTTCCTGGGTTTCAGGCTGCTCCGCATGCCGTCGCATACCAAGCCAGCACCCGCTTCTGCCGCGACTGCCGGCAAGGACGACGCATCGGCAAAAATCCGCAAACCGTCATCGACGGGCGTCATGATCGTCGGCATCGGCGCCTCGGCCGGTGGGCTGGAAGCGTTCAAGGCGTTCTTCGCGCACATGCCGGCGGATGGCGGGCTGGCCTTCGTGCTGGTACAGCACCTGGCACCGGATCACAACAGCCTGCTGGCCGAACTGGTGGGTCGCAGCACCACCATGCCGGTGCTCGAAGCCACGCAGGACATGCTGGTGGAACCGCAACATGTCTATGTGATTCCGCCCAATGCCACCCTGACCATCGTCGACGGCGTGCTGCAGGTGAGCAAGCCGGCACCGCCGCGCGAACATCGCTGGCCGATCAATACCTTCTTCACCTCGCTGGCCGAAGATCAGGGTGATTGCGCCGTATGCGTGGTGCTGGCCGGTACCGGCAGCGACGGCGCGCAGGGACTGCGCGCGGTGAAAGAACATGGCGGCCTGGCGCTGGCGCAATCCGGTTTCGACGATGAAGCGATGACCGGCATGCCGGCCAACGCGGTGGCCACCGGACTGGTCGACGCCGTGCTGCAGGTGTCCGACATGCCGGCGCGCCTGCTGGCCTATCAAAAGCAGATGCACGCCGCGCAGCAGAAAAAGGGTTCCGATGGTGTGCGCGGCGATGTCGCGGCGCATCTGCAAACCATCTGCGAACTGCTGTGCGCGGAAATCGGCCACGACTTCAGCCACTACAAGGAAAAGACCCTGATGCGGCGCATCCAGCGGCGCATGCTGGTGGTGCAGGCCGAGAGCGTCACGGATTACATCGCCCATCTGCGCGAGCACCCGAACGAACATGAGCTGCTGTTCCGCGAATTCCTGATCGGCGTGACCGAGTTCTTCCGCGACCCGGCCGCGTTTGAAGCACTGAGCACCATCGCGATCCCGGCGATGCTTGCCGACAAGAGCGGCGCCGATGTGCTGCGGGTCTGGGTACCCGGCTGCGCCACCGGCGAGGAAGCCTATTCCATCGCCATCGCGCTGCGCGAGGCGATGGGTTCGCAACGTGGCCCGAAGGTGAAAATCTTCGCCACTGACATCGACGACCAGGCGATCGGCCGCGCACGCGCGGGACGCTATCGGGCGCCGTTGAACGGGATCTCGCCCGAGCGCCAGGAGCGCTGGTTCAGCAAGGATCGCGATGACTACTGCGTGGCCAAGCAGATCCGCGAGATGTGCGTCTTCTCGCCACACAGCGTGATCAAGGATCCGCCGTTTTCACGCATGGATCTGGTTTCCTGCCGCAATCTGCTGATCTACCTCAACAACGACATACAGGAACGACTGGTGCAGTCGTTCCACTACGCCTTGCGGCCCGGCGGCTTCCTGCTGCTGGGCACGTCGGAACGGCTGGCCAAGAACGCGCGCCTGTTTACCGAACTGGACAAGAAGCAGCGGTTGTATGCGCGTCGCGATGATGTGCAAACGCGTCCGCGTGATTTCCCCAGTGCGCAAGCCCGGCCTGTCACCAGCTCCGATAACACGCCACGCCCATCGACGCGACATGTCGCAGACCTGATCGATCAGCATGCGCGCCAGGCGCTGGAACCATGGTCGCCGGCGTACGTGGTGATCGACGCCAATCATGACGTGCTGCGTTTTGGCGGCGACACCGGGCGTTACCTCGCGCCATCATCCGGCGCGGCCAGCCTCAACCTGTTCCAGCTGCTGGACAAGGCGTTGCGAGGCGCCGTGCGTACCGCCGTGCTGCAGACATTCGCCAGCGGCAAGCGGGAGATCCGCGACGGACTGAGCCTCCCGCTGAAAGGGCATGAGCGCTTGTTGCGGCTGATTGTGGAGCCCCTGGCCGAAGACGATGGCAAGGTCGAGATGTGCGTGGT
>DAIMGD010000143.1:0-6249 GCA_036724165.1 Rhodanobacter sp. | reverse complement strand
GGCCGAGCCGTTCCAGGCCGGCGCAGGCCAGCACGATCGCGTCGTAGTCACCGGCATCGAGCTTGCCCAGCCGCGTGCCGACATTGCCGCGCAGGTCGAGCAGGATCAGGTCCGGCCGCAACGCACGCAATTGCGCCTGGCGCCGCAGCGACGAGGTGCCGACCCGCGCGCCGGCTGGCAGCGCGGCGAGATCCGCGTAGTCGTTGCTGACGAACGCATCGGCGGCATCCGCGCGCGGCAGGATCGCCGGCAGCGTGAAGCCGGGTTCCAGCGTGGCCGGCACGTCCTTCAGCGAATGCACGGCCAGATCGGCGCGGCCTTCCAGCATCGCCACTTCGAGTTCCTTCAGGAACAGGCCCTTGCCGCCGATCGTCGCCAGCGGCTGGTCGAGAATCTCGTCGCCGCGGGTGCTCATCGGCACCAGCGTCACGAGCAGCCCCGGATGCGCCACGCGCAGCAGCGCGGCGACATGTTCGGCCTGCCACAGCGCCAGCGCGCTCTTGCGGGTGGCGATACGCACGGTGGGGGGATTCATCGGAACTCCACGGGATTCAACAGGTCGCATTGTCGCGTAGTTTCTGCGCACGGGCGCAGCGGTGCGCGCGGCGTATCGGCGCAGGCCGGATGCCAAGCCAGCCGCGGACCGTTACGATGGTTGCAACTCACGGGAGTAGATCATGCAAAGCGGCAACCCGGCACTCAACAAGAACACCTTCCTCGATGCGGCCAGCGGCGCGCTGGCAACGCACGGCGACGAAGTCATGACGATCAACGGCACGGTCAACAAGACCGGCTTTCTGCTGATTCTGGTGCTGCTCGGTGCGATGGTCAGCTGGAGCCAGTTCAGCGGTGCGGCCAACATGCCGGCAATGCTGCCGCTGGTGCTCGGTGGCGCGATCGGCGGCCTGATCCTCGGCCTGATCACCGCGTTCAAGAAGACCTGGGCACCGGTCACCGCACCGCTGTATGCGCTGGTCGAAGGCGTGTTCATCGGCGCGCTGTCGGGGATCTTCGAGCTGCGTTATCCGGGCATCGTGATCCAGGCGGTCGGCCTGACCTTCGGCACCATGGCCGCGCTGCTGCTGGCCTATCGCAGCGGATTGATCCGTGCCACCGAGAAATTCAAGCTCGGCGTGGTCGCCGCCACCGGCGGCGTGATGCTGCTGTACCTGGCCAACATGGCGATGGGTTTCTTCGGCCACTCGATGGGTTTCATCAGCGGCCACAGCGGCATCGGCATCGTCTTCAGCGTGGTCGTGGTGGTGATCGCCGCGCTGAACCTGATCCTCGACTTCGACATGATCGAATCCGGTGTCAACGCGCGCGCGCCGAAATATATGGAATGGTACGGCGCTTTCGCGCTGGTGGTCACGCTGGTGTGGCTGTACCTCGAGCTGTTGCGGCTGCTGTCGAAGCTGCAGTCGCGCAACTGAGCGACTGCAAGCAAGAGGCCAGCGGATCCCGTCGATCCGCTGGCCTTTTCATGTCATGCGCGCCGGACTATTTGCCGAGCAACGCCTTCGCCCGCTTGACCACGTTGTCGGCGGTGAAGCCGAACTCTTCCAGCAGTTTGTCGGCGGGCGCGGAGGCGCCGAAGTGGTCGATGCCGAGCACGTCGCCGCGGTCGCCGACGTAGCGCTTCCAGCCATGGGTGGCGGCCATCTCCACCGCCAGTCGTGCGGTGATGCCCGGCGGCAGTACGTCGTCCTGGTAGGCGCGTGGCTGCGCATCGAACAATTCCCAGCTCGGCATCGACACGCAGCGCACCTTGATGCCTTCGGCCTGCAGCTTGTCGGCGGCGGCGAGGATCAGGCTCACCTCCGAGCCGCTGGCGATCAGGATCAATGCCGGTTTGCCATCCTGCGCGTCACTGAGCACATACGCGCCCTTGCGCAGGCCCTCGGCGCTGGCATAGCGCGCGCGATCCAGCACCGGCAGGTTCTGCCGGCTCAACGCCAGCAACACCGGATGGTCTTTTGAGGCCACCACCACCTTCCACGCCACCGCGGTCTCGTTGGCGTCGGCCGGGCGGATCACGGTGGCGTTGGGGATCGCGCGCAGGCCGGCCAGCTGCTCGATCGGCTGGTGGGTGGGGCCGTCCTCGCCCAGCGCGACGCTGTCGTGGGTGAATACATGGACCACGTGCAGCTTCATCAGCGCGGCCAGCCGGATCGCCGGACGCATGTAGTCGGAAAAGATCAGGAAGGTCGAGCCGTACGGCAGGAACCCGCCGTGCGCGGCCAGGCCATTCACGATCGCGCCCATCGCGTGTTCGCGCACGCCGAAATGCAGGTTGCGCCCGGCATGGCTCCAGCCGGCGCTGTCGGAACCCTGCGTGTCCTGGCCGGCAGTCGCCGCCGGGCTGAAATCGCCGGCACCCTTGAGGTTGGTGAAGGTGGACGAGTCGAGATCGGCCGAACCGCCGAACAATGCCGGCATTTTCGCCGCAAACGCATTCATCACCTTGCCGCCGGCCACCCGCGTGGAGATGCCCTTGGCATCGGCGGGGAATGCCGGGATGTCGCTGTCCCAGCCGTCCGGAATCGTGCCCGCGAGGCGGTCTCTCAGTTCCTTTGCCAGCTCCGGGAACGCCTTGGCATAGACGTCCAGACGTCCATTCCATGCATCTTCGGCTTTCGTGCCACGATCCTGCGCCTCGCGGAAATGCTGCAGTGCCGGCTCGGGCACCAGGAACTCCGGGGTGAGCGGCCAGCCAAGCTTTTCCTTGGTCTTTTTCACGTCCTCGACGCCGAGCGGCGAGCCATGTGCCTTGAACGAATCCTGCTCGGGCGAGCCGAATCCGATATGCGTGCGCACCACGATCAGGGTCGGCCGGGTGGTGTCGGCACGCGCTTCATCGAGGGCTGCGCCGATCGCGTTGATGTCGTTGCCGTCGGCCACGTGGATGGTCTGCCAGCCGTACGCCTCGAAGCGCTTGGCGCGATCTTCGGAAAAGGTGATGTCGGTGCCGGCGGCGAGCGTGACGTAGTTGTCGTCGTACAGGCAGACCAGCTTGCCGAGCTTGAGATGCCCGGCCAGCGAGGCGGCTTCGCTGGCCACGCCTTCCATCAGGTCGCCGTCGCTGACGATCGCCCAGGTGCGGTGATCGATCACGTCGTGGCCGTCGCGGTTGTAGCGCGCGGCCAGGTGCGCCTCGCCGATCGCCATGCCGACCGCATTCGCCAGGCCCTGGCCCAACGGCCCGGTGGTGACTTCGACGCCGGGCGTGTGGCCGCGCTCGGGATGGCCCGGCGTCTTGCTACCCCACTGGCGGAACTGCTTGATGTCATCCAGCGACAAGTCGTAGCCGGTCATGTGCAGCAGGCTGTACAGCAGCGCGGAGCCGTGGCCGGCCGACAGCACGAAGCGGTCGCGGTCGGGCCAGTGCGGGTTGGCCGGGTGGTGCTTCAGCTGCTTCGTCCACAGCGTGTACGCCATCGGCGCCGCCCCGAGCGGCAGGCCGGGATGACCGCTGTTGGCCTTCTGCACCATGTCCACCGACAGGAAGCGAAGCGTATCGATGCATTGCTGGTCGAGTGTTGTAGCGGTCATGGGCGGGTCCTTTGGGCGATGCGACAAGACGGTGATGATGGCGAGCCGGCGGTAAAGCTGCCGTCAACTTCGCCGGGCACGGGCGTGATCCGGCATGGCCTTATCCGGCGTGACCGATCAGCGTGCCGACGCCGATGGTGATCGCCATCGCCAGCACGCCCCAGAAGCCGATGCGCAACGCGCCGGTCAGCATGCTGGCGCCACCGACATACGCCGCGACGGCGCCCAGCACGGCCAGGAACAGCAGCGACGTGCCGAACACCGGCGCGATCAACGTCGCGGCCGGCGCCAGCGCCACGACCAGCAGCGGCAGCGCCGCGCCGATGGCGAAGCTCAGCGCGGAAGCCAGCGCAGCCTGCAACGGCCGCGCACGCAGCGCGTCGGTGATGCCCAGTTCGTCGCGCGCATGTGCCTCCAGCGCATCGTGGGCCATCAGCTGCGCGGCGACCTGGGTGGCCAGCGCCGGGTCGAGCCCGCGGCCGACGTAGATCGCGGCCAGTTCCTTGTGCTCGCCTTCGTTGTCGGTGTGCAGCTCGTGGCGTTCCTTCTGCAGCTCGGCTTCTTCGGTATCGGCCTGCGAATGCACCGACACGTATTCGCCGGCGGCCATCGACATCGCGCCGGCGACCAGTCCGGCCGTGCCGGCGACCAGGACGCCGGCATGCGTGGCATGCGCCGCGGCGACGCCAAGCACCAGGCTCGCGGTGGAGACGATGCCGTCGTTGGCACCCAGCACCGCGGCGCGCAGCCAGGCGATGCGACCGGTGCGATGACGTTCGTGGTGGCGGCGCGTGCGCATGACGATCTTCCGTGGCGGGTGGGTCAGTGCGACATGATGCGCCAGCGAAGCTCGTCAGTGTCGGCGTCGATCAGGCATCGGCCAGCGCGGCGTCGACAATCTTCTGCGCTTCGGCCAGCAGGCTCTGCAGGTGCTCGGTGCTCTTGAAGCTCTCCGCGTAGATCTTGTAGATCGCCTCGGTGCCGGACGGTCGCGCGGCGAACCAGCCGCTGGCGGTGACCGCCTTGATGCCGCCGATTGCCGCGCCATTGCCCGGCGCCTTGTCGAGCACCTGGGTGATCTTCTCGCCAGCGAGCTGGTCGCTCTTGATCTGATCGGGCGCCAGCTTGGCCAGCTTGGCTTTCTGCGCCGGCGTGGCGGCCGCCTCGACGCGGTCGGCGAACGGCTTGCCGAGTTCCTTGGTCAATTGCGCGTACAGCTCGCCGGGATCCTTGCCCTGGCGCGCGGTGATCTCCGCGGACAGCAGCGCCGGCACCAGGCCGTCCTTGTCGGTGGTCCAGACCGAGCCGTCGTGGCGCAGCAGCGACGCACCGGCGCTCTCTTCGCAGCCGAAACCGAGCGAGCCATCGAACAGACCGTCGGAAAACCACTTGAAGCCGACCGGCACTTCGTACAGCTTGCGCCCCAGCCGCTGCACCACGCGGTCGATCAGTGCGGTGCTGACCACGGTCTTGCCGACCGCGGCGGACTTGCTCCACAGCGGCCGGTGCTGGAACAGGTAGTCGATCAGCACCGACAGGTAATGGTTCGGTTCCATCAGCCCGCTGCTGCGGGTGACGACGCCGTGGCGGTCGTGGTCGGTGTCGCAGGCGAACGCGACGTCGTATTGATCCTTCAGGCCGATCAGCCGCTGCATCGCGTATTTCGATGACGGATCCATGCGGATCTTGCCGTCCCAGTCCACCGTCATGAACGCGAACTGCGGATCGACCTCGGTGCTGACCACGGTGAGGTCCAGCTTGTAGCGCTCGGCGATCGGCGCCCAGTAATGCACGCCGGCGCCGCCCAGCGGATCCACGCCCATGTGCACGCCGGCGCTGCGGATGATCTCGAAGTCGATGATGTTGGCGAGGTCGGCGACGTAGGTGTTGAGGTAATCGTGTTCCTGCGTGGTCGCGGCCTTGCGCGCCTGCGCCAGCGGCACGCGCCTGACCGCCTTCAGGCCGCCCTCGATCAGCGTGTTGGCGCGCTGCTGCACCCAGTCGGTGATGTCGGTGTCGGCCGGACCGCCGTGCGGCGGGTTGTACTTGAAGCCGCCGTTGTCCGGCGGATTGTGCGACGGCGTGATCACGATGCCGTCGGCCAGCCCCTTGGTGCGCCCTTTGTTGTAGACCAGGATCGCATGCGAGATCGCCGGTGTCGGGGTGAACTCGCCGCCGGCCGCGATCATCGTCTGTACCCCGTTCGCGGCGAGCACTTCCAGCGCGCTCTCGAACGCCGGCTGCGACAGCGCATGCGTATCGAAGCCGATAAATAACGGGCCATCGATGCCCTTGCCCTTGCGGTACTCGCAGATCGCCTGGCTGATCGCCAGGATGTGCCATTCGTTGAAACTGCGCTCGAACGAACTGCCGCGATGGCCGGAGGTGCCGAACGCGACGCGCTGCGCGGCCACCGACGGATCGGGCTTGAGATCGGCATACGCCGCGAGCAGCTTCGGGATGTCGACCAGGATCGACGCCGGTGCCGGCTTGCCGGCGAGTGGACTGATTTTCTGACTCATGCTTTTCCTGGAATGGCGCCATCGCGCAGCTGTCGGTAGCGGCGGATCAAGGCGTTGGTCGAACTGTCGTGGGCGAGTTTCGGTTCGTCTTTCGCGGTCAGCTCGGCGATGGTGGTCCTGGCCAGCTGCTTGCCCAGCTCCACGCCCCACTGGTCGAACGAGTCGATGTCCCAGA
>DAIMGD010000142.1:0-6373 GCA_036724165.1 Rhodanobacter sp. | reverse complement strand
GACCAGGGGAGGGGGCATCGATCTTAACAAGCCGAGAATGCGTCGGGTGGCCGAAGCGGTGCTGGCACTGTCGGCAGCGCCGGCCAAACCGCCGCCGCCGATCACCGTGTCGAGCATCGCGTTGAATGCCGAGGTACCCAAATCCAGTGCGCCGGCCAGCGTCACGCCGGCCCCGGTGCCCGTGCCTGCCGCGCCGCCGGTGCCCAGGCGGGAACCAGTCCCGCTGTCTGCGCCGCCGGCCCCGACGCTTGAACTGCAGGCGAAATCGAACCTGCCCGCACCGAGCGTGCCGCTTGAACAGCCGCAGGTGCAGGCGCCGAAGATCCAGGTGGATGTGGCACAGCTGGCGCCGGTGCCGCTGAGTCCGGCGGCTCCGGCGAAAGTGGAGCTGCAACTGCCACCGGTGAAGGCCGAGCTGGCGGACAAATTGCCGGCGCCGGCCGTCCCATCCTCCGCGACACGCCCGCAGCCCAGTGCACCGCCTGCGGTCGCGGCGGCAACCCTGCCGGCGCCGTCGTCGAGTGCGAACAAGCCGGCCGCATCGCCACTGCCTGCGGCCATCGAGCCATCGGCAACCGCGCCCAGCCCGAGCGCGACGGAGGCGAACCGGGCCACCGGAGAACGCGATGTCAGCACGGCACCAGACGCCACGCCACAAGGCAGTGACAGCGCGACGCCGGGCCAAGCCGAAGGCGTGACCGCTCCCGCGCCGGAAGTCCCCGGCAAGCACGGCACCGGGCCGGCGCCGATCCCCGGGCAGGGCAACGACCAAGGCGTCGGCAAGCAAGCGCTGGGCACCGGCCAGCTCGGTGGCAACCAGCCGGGCGCTGCCCGGGGCGAAAAGCACGGCGAGCCCTACGGCTATGTGCAGCTCAAACCGCAGGGCGATACCGAAGTGATGAGTCACGGCACGCCGAATATCGGCTACCGCCCGACCCGCTTCGACAAGGACTGGACGCCGGAAGGCGAGAGTTCGGTGGACACCGCATTGCGCCACGCGGTGGAGAAAACCACGGTCGCGCATACCTTCCATCTGCCGCGCGGCGTACGCGTCGAATGCGCCGTGCATCCCTTGCTGCCGATCGCCCTGTTCAGCTGCCGCAATCCGGATCCGCCGCCGGTACCGGTGGACAGCAAGGTCTACGACCGTCTGCATCTGGCGCCGGCCAATCCACTGGTGCCGCCCGCGCCTGCCAGCACGCCCGCGGCGGTGGTCGCCGCCCCGACCAAGCTCGACAACAGCGCCGAATGCGCCACCGCCCGCGTCGCCGGCGGTCCGCCGCCACCCGGTTGCGAAGGCATCGTGCTGCCGGTCAAGCCTTCGCGCCTTCCCGCATCGTCGTCGAGTTCATGGGTGCCGGCGAGCGATCAGTTCCACTGACCTTCATCGCCATCTGCGATGACTCGGCGTGGTCTCACTGAAGCCGACGCCGACTCCGTTACAGCAGGCGCAGCAACTCCTTCATCAGCGGCAGCCGACGCACGCGCACCGCGCTGGCGCGGAACACCGCGTTGGCGAGTGCCGGGGCGGCGGTCGGCATGGCGAGGAAGCTGGCCCCGGTGGGCGGCAGGTTGTCAGCGGGGACGATGATGACTTCCATCGCGTCGGGCAGCTGGGCCATGCTGGCAAGCAGGTAGTCCTTGCCGTTGTGCTGCTGGATCTGGCCATCCTTGAAGGTGATCGCCAGGTTGAGCGCGGTGGACAGCGCATCCAGCGTGGCGCCGGCGACCTGGCCTTCCAGGCCCAGCGGGTTGATCACCCGGCCGACGTCGACGGCGCAGACGACGCGCTGGATGATCAGCTTCTGGCCCTGCATCGCCACTTCGATCGCGTGTGCCACGTAGGCGCCGTTGAGGTGCCAGCAGGCAAGGCCCAGCCCATTCACGCTGTGCAGCCAGTTCTTCCAGTCGATGCGATCGGTGACCAGCTTCAGCACGTTGATCAGACGGCCGGTATCCAGCATGCCGCCTGCGCTCAGCGACAGCTGACGCGGCTCGCCGAGCAGGCGCAGATGCGTGTCGAGTGGATCCTCTTTCATGCTGTGGGCGATTTCGTCGATGAAACTTTCCACCGCGAACGCGTTGCTCAGATGGGGCATGCCACGCATCGGCCCGCGCGGAATCGCCGAGTTCATCGCATACCAGTCGCTGCGGTAATTCGGCACCAGTCCCGCAGGCAGCTGATCGGCATCCAGTTCGGACGTCCATAGCCGGTCGTCCGGCACGCTGCGATGCGCCAGTGCGGAGGCGCTGGCCATGCGCTGGTTCCAGCCGGTCAATTGCCGTTTGCGATCGATCACCACGCTGAGCTGATGCACGCTGCCGGAGCGGTAATAGTCATGGCCGAGATCCTGCTCGCGCGTCCACAGCAGGCGCACCGGCCTGTCGACGGCCTTGGCCAGCATCACCGCCTCGGCGACATAGTCGTGATCGAGCCGGCGGCCGTAACCGCCTCCGATGCGCGGCACGCTGATCTCGATCTGTGCGGGGCTGAGGCCGGTCAGGCGCTGCACCACGGCCCACGCTTTCTGTGGTGACTGCGTCGGTGCGACGACGCTGGCCTTGTCCTTGTCCAGCCGCACCAGGCAATTCATCGGCTCGGAGGTGGCATGCGCCAGCCACGGCTGGAAGTAGCTGGCTTCCAGTCGGCGTGCCGCTTTCCTGCCAGCCAGATCCACATCGCCATCGTTGCGCACGCGCGTGCTGGGATCGGTCTTGCCGGCGAGCAGGGCGCCGGCCTGCTGTTCCAGTGCGTTGCTGCTTTCGCTGCTGCTGGCGCCGGGCTTCCATTCGAGCTTGAGTTTCTGCCGGCCCTGCAGTGCCGCCCAGGTGTCTTCGGCGAGCACCGCGACCGAGGGCGCGATGGCCGTGTTGCCCCAGGGCTGGCCATGCTCCGGTTTGAGCTGCACCACTTTCACCACGCCCTTCACCGCCAGCGTGTCGGTGGTGTCGATGCGTTCCAGCGTGCCATCCGGCCACGGGCAGTGCACCAGCACGGCCACCAACGCGTTGCTGTCATGCTGGTCGATCGCATAGCGAGTCTGCCCGGTGACGATCCCGCGCGCATCCACATCGCCCGCCGGCTTGCCGATCAGCTGGTAGTGCTCGGGGTTCTTCACTGGCGGCGCCGTGTTCGGCAGTGCGATCTTGCTGGCTTCCTCGGCCAGGCTGCCGTAGCTGAAGCGCCGACCGTCCGGCGCGATCACCATGCCGGCCTCGCAACGCAAGCCATCGGCGGCTGCGCCGAGTCGACGCGCCGCGGCCTGCAGCAGCAGCCAGCGCGCCAGCGCACCGACCTGCCGCAGATCGTTCCAGGCGGCGGGAATCGAGCCGCCGGTGCCGCCGAGCTGGCGTCCGTAAGTCCAGCGCGGCTGACCGTTGTTGTCATCGACACCCAGCCCGAGCGACACCACACTGACGCGGTTCCAGTCGGCGTCGAGCTCGTCGGCGATGATCCGTGGCAACGAGGTCGCCACGCCGCTGCCGGTGTCGGGGTCGCGTGCGCCGATCAGCACGTTGCCGTCGCTGTCGATGCGCACGTAGGCGCCGAGGTCGTGGAAATGGTTCCCGAGCAGGCCCGCCGGCAGCGGCGCGTCGGCCGCGTCGGCCATGCGGATGCCGACCATCAGCACGCCGGCGCCGCCGGCGAGTACCTGCAGGAAGCGGCGACGCGAAAGTGCGATGCGATCGCTCACGGCAGCGCCACCTTGCCGGCGGCGACACGCTTGATCGCGCGACGCACGCGGGTCTGGCAGCCGCAGCGGCAGAGGTTCGGCAACTGGTCGATATCGTCGTCGCCGGGTTTGTTCTTGCGCCTGAGCAGGTCGACTGCGGCGATCAGCCAGCCGGGCGTGCAGTAGCCGCAACCGATCGCGTCCTCGTCGATGAACGCCTGCTGCATCGGATGCAAGCTGCCGTCGTTGGCAGCCAGGCCTTCCACCGTGGTCACCGACTTGCCGGCCAGCTTGTCGAGTGGTTGATTGATCGCGGACACCGCCTTGCCATTGAGCAGCACCAGATCGGCGCCGTTCTCGCCGTGTTCGCCGCCGTACTTGGTCCCGGTCAGTTGCAAGACGTCGCGCAGATACCACAGCAGCGGCATCTGCGGGTCACCGGTGTGGCGATAGCGCTCGCCGTTGATCTCCAGCTCGATGCCCTCGTGCACCTTCTCGGGAACGATGGTGTCCGTCGTGACCGGCAGGCCCTGGGCTTGCGCAAACGCCATTCAATCATCTCCTGCAAACGTATTCGCACATTGTGACATTGCCGCGATCGGCTTAGGTGCGTGCACGGCTGAACAGGCGGCGCCAGACAAGATATACCGGCACGCCGGCCGCCATGATCAGCAGGCCGATACCGGTATTGCGCGGGTTGTCGCGCAGCGTGAGCACCACCACCAGCGCCACGATGCCGATGAACAGCAGTGGCAGCAGGGGATAGCCAGGCACGCGAAAGCCGGTCGCGTCACGATCATGCTGGCGATACCAGAACAGTGTGGCGACGCCGACGGCGCAGGCCAGCCAGTCGCCGAACGTGGCGTAATCCAGCAGCTGGCCGTAGCTACCCGACAGCGCCAGCACGATCGCCCAGCCGGACAGCAACAACAGTGCGATGTTCGGCGTGCGATAGCGTGGGTGCAGTCGCGCCACCGAGCGGAAAAACAGCCCGTCCTCGCCCATCACCTGCAGCACGCGCGCGCCGGCCACCAGGGTGATGTTGCAGAAACCCAGGGTGGAAATCGCCACGCCGAGCGCGATCAGCTTGGCGCCGAGCGGGCTGAACACCTGGTGCATCACGTCCGCCGCGGGCGCCCGGCTGGCGGCCAGGCCGGCGTGGCCGAGCACCGCCAGGTATGCCACGTTGACCAGCGCATAGGCGACGATCACCAGCAGCATGCCGAGCGTCAGCGCGCGCGGCAGCGTGCGTTGCGGATCGCGCACTTCGCCGGCCAGGTTGTTGAGATAGGTGAAGCCGGAATACGCGAACAGCACCGGCAGTGCCGCGCCGATGAAACCGACACCGAGGCGCGCCGGATCCACCGCCAGTATCTGGGTATGTCCGGCGCCGGCGAGGAACAGTCCGCACACCACCAGCACCGCCACCGCCAGCAGCTTGAGCAACGCGAACAGGTTCTGGATCTGCGCGCCGAGGCGGATGCCGAACAGGTTGATGCCGCAGACGAAGACCAGCGCGCCGACGGTCAGTGGCAGCGCCATCGTGGGCGGCAGCCCGAACACCGCCGAGGCATAGCTGGCGAAGATCGTCGCCACCGCCGCGCTGGAGCCGGAATAGATCACCAGCAGCATGGTCCAGCCGAACAGGAAGCCGGCCAGCGGCCCGAAGGCCTCGCGCAGGTAGACATAGGTGCCACCGGCATGCGGCCGGCGCGCGCCGAGTTCGGCATAGCACAGTGCGCCGATCAGGGTGAGCACGCCGGCGCCCACCCACATCAGCAGCAACGCCAGTCCCGATTCGGTGCGTTGCGCGGCAATGCCGGGGTTGAGAAAGATGCCGCCGCCAATGATCCCGCCCACCACGATCAGGGCGGCATCCCACGGGCGCAGGCTGCGCACATAACCGCTGGAAGTCGAGGTGTCGCTCATGAAATCTTCGCCGCGAAAAGTAGCGGCGAGCATGGCGTGCAAGTCACCCATCAGCAAGTCCGGCGAGGACATCGGGCCTGATGCGGGCAAAAGAGCGGGCCGGCGCCTTGCGGCGTCGGCCCGTCAGATCCACCGGTTGCGGATAGTCAGAGGACGCTGAGGAACAAGGCCAGGTTCGTCACGTTGAGCGTGCCGATGCCCGCACCCGGCTCGTAGCCGTTGATGCCCTGGTAGAACCAGTTGTCACCGGCTCTGATGTCGTTGAAGGGCGAGAACTGGCCATAGCCGAAGATGTTCTGCAACGGGTAGACCTGCGGATTCCAGAACCCGACGCGGCCGCGGGTCGATTGTTTCAGCAGCGCGCTGATGCCGTTGAGTTGAGGCGCGACGAAGCTGGTACCGCCTTCGAACGTCAGCAGGCCCGGACCATCCAGCGACGAGACGAAGCTGTAGCCGGTTTCCGGATCCGCGTTCAGCGAAATGTCGGGCTCGTTGCGGCCGCGGTAGTTGGCCGGCAGCGTGTAGTTGATGCCGAACGCCGGGAAGAACAGGGTCTGGTTCTTCTCGCTCTTGCGGATGCCGGAGGTGAACTGCTGATAGCGCGGTACCGGCCAGAACACGCTCACGCCACCACCGCCGCCGGTCGAGAACACTTCATCGGTGATATCCACGCCGAAATTGGTCTGGAAATACTTGGAGATGTAATCCCAGCCCCAGACGCTTTCCTTGCTGATCGACGCCGTCGGCCCACCGCTGAAGCTGAAGGAGAA
>DAIMGD010000141.1:0-6457 GCA_036724165.1 Rhodanobacter sp. | reverse complement strand
ACATCACCGCTTCCAGCGGCACCGGCGGCACCTCGATCGCGAGGTCGCGCGGGCGAGTGTGGCCCACGTCGATGATGGCGCAGCCATCATCGACAAGATCAACATGGCTGTTGCTGTTCGATGTCTCTCCGGGCGCAGGAGAGGCAGCTCGAGCACCGACCAGGAAGTTCGCGATCATCTCGATCGGCTTCTGTGTAGCCGACAAGCCGATCCGCAATAACCGCCGCTGGCACAACGACTCCAGCCGCTCCAGCGACAGCGCCAGGTGCGAGCCGCGCTTGCTGCCGGCGATCGCGTGGATCTCGTCGACGATCACCGTGCGCGTGCCGGCCAGCATGGCGCGGCCGGAGTCCGAGCCAAGCAGCACGTACAGCGACTCCGGCGTGGTCACCAGGATGTGTGGCGGATGCTTGCGCAGCAGGTTGCGCTCGACCTGCGGGGTGTCGCCGGTGCGCACCGCGGTGCGGATCGCCACGTCGGGCAGGCCGAGTTTTTCCAGCTCGGCACGGATGCCTTCCAGCGGCGCTTCCAGATTGATGTGGATGTCGTTCGACAAGGCTTTCAGCGGCGACACGTAGACCACCGTGGTGGCATCGGCCAGCACGCCGCCGTGCGCCACACCTTCGCGTACCAGTGCGTCGATCGCGGCGAGGAAGGCGGTGAGCGTCTTGCCCGAGCCGGTCGGCGCGGCGACCAGGGTGTGATTGCCGGCGCGGATCGACGGCCACGCAGCGGCTTGCGCCGCGGTGGGCGCCGGGAACGCATGGCGAAACCAGGCGGCGACGGCCGGGTGGAAATCGTCCAGCGGGCAGGGATCCAGGCGCATCGGTGATTGTCCGTGCGGCGGCGGGGAAGAGGTCGCCGGATCATATATGGGGCTTTTCCCGGATCCTGCAATCAGTCATGGAATCCGCCGCGGATGGCGGTGCAAGCGCCGTTGCGGCATGTCAATATTCAGGCTCGGCCGGCGCAGGTCAGGGGCCCCGTGGGGGAATCCGGCGGCGGCCTTCATGCGAAGGACTCTCATGCACGATCTGGAAGTGATTATGCGCAAGGCCGGCGCCGTGCGCTCGGCCTTGCGTCGGCTGGCTCTGTTTGCCCTCATCGCTCTGTGCGGCGCCACCGCACATGCCGCCAGCCTCGATCCGGCGGTGCTGCCGAAGATCCAGGCGGCCACCTTCGAGGTGGTGGCGGCCAAGCCGGTCAGCGACCCGCTGACCTACGAGAAGCCGCTGCCGCTGGAGCTGCTGCCGTTCCAGGAACGCAACGACAAATACTACTCGATCGGCACCGCCTTCGCGCTGGGCGGCAACCGCTACGTCACCGCGGCGCATGTGCTGCAGATCGGCATCGGCGGCCTGTGGGGCGAGCCGTCGCTGCGCGACGCCAGCGGTCACGTGTACGCGATCGACAAGATCGAGAAGTATTCGCTGCAGCAGGATTTCGTGGTGTTTTCGCTGGCCACGCAGCCGGCGGATGCGACCGCGCTGGCGGTCGACACCAGGCCGGCGTTGAACGAGGTGGTCTATGCGGTCGGCAATGCGCTGGGCACCGGCGTGGTGATCCGCGACGGCCTGTACACCTCCGACACGCCGGAGGATCAGGACGGCCGCTGGAAGTGGATGCGCTTCTCGGCGGCGGCCTCGCCCGGCAACAGCGGCGGTCCGCTGCTGGACAAGGACGGCAAGCTGATCGGCATCGTGCTGATGAAGTCGGAAAACGAAAATCTCAACTACGCGCTGCCGATCGGCGAGATCCTGAAGGCGCCCGATCACCTGGCGGTGATGGATGCGCGGGTGCCCTACCAGCTGGACATCTTCGATACCACGCAGAACGGCACCTTCAAGGCGCAGTTCGGCTTGCCGAAAAGCTTCGCCGACTTCAGCGCCACCTACACCAGGCTGATGAACGCCTATATCGATACCCAGCTCAAGGCGCTGCTCGCCAGGGAGCCGGACAAACTGTTCCCGCATGGCACCGGTTCGAGCCGCCTGCTGCACAGCGCATCGTGGCCGGGCAGCTTTCCGCAGCTGATCACCCGCAACAGCGCCAGCGACTGGGTGCTGTCGTCGAAGCAAGGGCCGAAGATTCCGCTGTCCGACAACGGTTACGTGATTCCCGGCATTGCCGGAAACAACCTGCTGTTTCACCTGCGCAAGCCGGACGACCTGAGTGCCGCGCAACTGTATGGCAAGCCTGCCGCGCTGATGGATCAGCTGGCGAAGGTGGGCTTCCTGCAGCGTCATGTCGGCAACGAGAAGATCAAGATCACGTCACTCGGCCAGCCGGCCAGCGACACGATCCATACCGATGCGTGGCAGCGACACTGGCAGGTGCGCGTGTGGCCGATGCCGTACATGAATGCGCGGCTGGTGACGTTCTCGCTGCCGGTGCCGGACGGCTATGTGACGATGCTGCGGTTTGCCCCATCCGGTCACGAATACGACAGCGTGGCCGACATGAAGGCGCTGGCCGATTTCATCTACGTGGCCTACGACGGCACGCTGGCGCAATGGAAGGATTACCTGAAAAACACCGCCTTGCTGCCGGCCGCGTTCAAGGACATCACGATCGATATCGATTACGGCCACCGTTTCAGCTACCGCTCCAAGCGGGTGGCGTTCTCGTTCGATCCGCAATTGCAGAAGATTGAACCGGACAGCAAACTGGGTCTGGGCTTCAACTACTTCGACGATCACGGCAAGACGGTCTGGGACGTGGGCGACGTGCGCGTGATGGCCAATGCCATCGATGTGGACCGGGTCAGTATCCAGCGGCGTGTGGCGCCCTCGGCCGACCTCGATGACGACTACAAGGGTGAATGGAGCAAGCTGGTGCATCGCCAGCAACCGTATGACGGCACCGAGCGGATCGAGGATGGCGAAACCGACATCGCGACGGTAACCGCGGCACCGGCTGGCGCAAATCCCGACGTGCTTTACAGTGCGTTCTGCGGCGTCGAGGCAAATCAGACCCAAGCGGCGATGAAAGCCAGGCTCGACCTGCTGGTGAAGAACCTGCACGTTACCGAGCACTGAGATTTTGCGTGCTGGTGGCCGCGATGGTCGTCAGCCGAGCGATGGAATCGGCGTTGCCGGATAAGGGGGAACAGGTGGAACAGCGGTCGCAAACGGTGGCGCAGGATGCGCTCGACGGCGTTGGCAAAAGTACATGGCTGACGATGGCCGATGGCCAGCCGCTTTTCGTGCGCGATTGGCCGCGGCCGCGGGCGCGCGGCGCCGTGTTGCTCGTGCATGGGCTGGCCGAACACAGCGGCCGCTATCAGCGCCTGGCGCAATGGTTCAATCACCGCGGCTACGCCGTGCGCAGCTACGACCAGCGTGGTCATGGGCAGACGCCGGGCCAGCGCGGCGCGTTGCGGCATGGCGACGACCTGCTGGAGGATCTGGCCACCGTCTACAACGATTACGCCAGCGGCCTGTCGGTCGCACCATTGCTGCTGGGCCACAGCATGGGCGGTCTGGTAGCTGCGCGCACCGTGCTGGACGGGCGCATCTCGCCGCCGGCGCTGGTGCTCTCGTCGCCGGCGCTGCGCAGCTGGGAACCGGCCTGGCTGGTGCAGCTGGCCCATGTGCTGACGCGCATCGCGCCGAACTTGCCGCTGCACAGCCGGCTGAAATTCGACAAGCTCTCGCACGATGCGCAGGTCGCCAGCGCCTATCGCAACGACCCGCTGCGCACCGGCCGGGTCACCCCGCGGCTGGCCGATTTCATTTTCCGCGCGGGCACCACGTGCATCGCCGATGCCGCGACGTTGGCGCTGCCGACCTTGCTGCTGGTGGCCGACAGCGATGAGCTGGTCGACCCTTCGGGCAGCCGTGCCTTCTCGAAGGCGGCTGCGCCGAGCAGGCAGCTGACGACGCGTTTCTTCTCCACCCTGTATCACGAGCTGTTCAACGAAGCCGAACCGGGCCGCAGTCAGGTGCTGATGCAGCTGGGCGACTGGCTGGGTCGGCACGGCAGCGATTGAACGCGATCCGTGCTTGCCTGCCTGCAGGCCGCGCGTACGACGACATCCCGCAGCCTGGCTCGACACCTGGATGTCCCGAGCCTGAAAGCGGCGCGCCCGATCGGCGCCATCACCTCGCCACTAATTCCGGCGATACTCTCCCGCAGACCCAGGGAGAGGCCTTCATGTCACGTCCAACCATCGTGTGCTTTTCGCGCCGCGCCATGCTGCGCGCGCTTGTCCTGCTGTTGCTGGGTCTGCTCGCCGGCTGTCATCGCGGCCACGAAGACGGCAAGCCCGCCTTGCAGGGCACCCCGGCCGGCAGCTCGACCACGCCACGGGCGACGGCCGCGAAGCCACTCTTCGGACTGGTTTCGGCCGGCTCCGAATCGTCCGATTCACGCACCGCGCTGACGCTTCGCTTCAACGCGCCGCTGGCATCGGCGCAGGCATTCGATTCGCTGATCGCGGTGACCGGTCCGAACGGCGAAGTGGTCAGCGGCAGCTGGAGCCTGCAGGACGATGGCAGGACGCTGAGCTTTCCGTTCGTCCAGTCGGACACGCATTACGCGGTGCAGCTGCAGGCGGCCCTGCTGGCCGCCGATGGGCATACGCTAGGTCACGACGTGAAGCGCGACATCTATTCCGGCAACCTGCCGCCGGCGGTGGGCTTCGCCTCGCATGGCAGCGTGCTGCCGGCGCGCGGTACGCGCGGCTTGCCACTGGTGTCGATGAACGTGCACGATGCCGATGTGGAATTCTTCCGCGTGCACGACGATGCGCTGTCGGACCTGTTCTGCAGCTACCCGCGCAATGGCCACCGCGACAACTACGAACTCGATCACGACGACGAGTCCTATAACGAATGCGGCAAGGGCCGCGATCGCAGCCGGGTCGCGCTGACCCGCATCGCCGACTCGGTCTACGCCAACCACTACACGCTGGGCGGCGAACCGAATGCCCGCACGGTCACCTACCTGCCGGTGCAGGACATCCGCGAGCTGTCCGAGCCAGGCGTCTACATGGCGGTGGTCAAGGCGGCGGGCACTTTCAAGGATGGCTACGACACGGCCACGTTCTTCGTCAGCGACCTCGGCCTGCATCTGCGCGTCTATCGCGACAACGCGCTGTTGCACGTGGCCTCGCTGCACGATGGCGCGCCGGTGGCTGGCGTGGATATCGAGATCCGCGATGTGGCCGGGCGCAGCAAGCTCAAGGCCATCACCACGGCCGACGGCAACGCGCTGATCGCCTACAAGATCACGCCATCCGACGTGCTGGTCGCCCGCCACGGCAAGGACATCTCGGTGCTGCCGTTCGACCGGCCGGCGCTGGATGTCTCCAACTTCGACATCACCGGACGCAAGCAGGCGCCGTTCGAGGTGTTCGCCTGGTCCGGCCGCGATCTGTATCGTCCGGGCGAGACGCTGCGCGCATCGGCGCTGCTGCGCGATGACGACGGCAAGCCGATGCAGGCGCAGTCGCTGTTCATGCGGATCAAGCAGCCGGATGGCCGCACCCTGATCGAAAAGCGGCTGGAGCCGCACCAGCTCAATTACTTCGAATTGAGCGAGGCGATTCCGGCCGATGCGCCGACCGGCCTGTGGCAGCTGGAGTTCCGGCTCGATCCGGCCAGCAAGGAATCGGTGCAGGCGTTCCCGTTCCATGTCGAGGAGTTCCTGCCGGAGCGGCTGAAGCTGGAACTGTCCAGTCCGCAGCCGCGGCTGGCGCCGAACGAGCCGCTGCAGCTGAAGATCGCCTCCAGCTATCTGTACGGCGCGCCGGCCGATGGCAACCGCGTCACCGCCAAGCTGCTGGTGGCGCCGGAAGTGCATCCGGTCGATGCGCTGAAGGACACGTTCTTCGGCGATCCGCTGGTCGATCTGCCGAAGAGTGCCGCCGACGTGCTCGATCAGAAGCTCGATGCGCAGGGCCAGCTCGAACAGCAGATCAAGCTTCCCGACGACGTGAAGCCGCTGGCGCCACTCGCGCTGACCGTCTCCGCCAGCGTGTACGAAACCGGCGGTCGCGCGGTGACCCGGCTGCTCAAGCGCACCTACTGGCCGGCCGATGCGCTGGTTGGCGTGCGCCCCGAGTTCGATCCGAAGCAGGGCGCCGAGAGCGAGAGCCAGCCCGGCTTCGAGATCGTGCGCGTCGACAGCCAGGGCAAGCTGGTGGCCGGCGCTCACCTGAAGGTGCGCCTGCAACGCGAGCTGCGCGATTTCTACTGGCTGTACGAGCGCAATGGCGGCTGGAAGTCCGATGCCAACCAGCACCTGCAGCTGATCGAGGAAAAGGATGTCGACGTCGCCGCCGGCAAGTCCACGCGGGTGGAGTTCCCGGTGGCGTGGGGCAGCTACCGGGTCGAGGTGTATGACCCGCAGACCAGGCTGACCACGGTATTTCCGTTCTTCGCCGGCTACAGCTGGGATGACGAGAACCTCGGCAAGGAGGCGCGCCCGGACAAGGTCAAGCTGGCGCTGGACA
>DAIMGD010000140.1:0-6480 GCA_036724165.1 Rhodanobacter sp. | reverse complement strand
TGGCGGTGGGCCTGGGCATCTACCTGCCGACCCAGAGCACGCTGATGGTGGTGGTTGGTGCAGTCGCCGGCTGGTGGTTCGACCGCCGCGCCGACCGCACGTCGAAGAATCCCGAGGCAACCAAGCAGCTCGGCGTGCTGCTGGCCTCCGGCATGATCGTCGGCGAGGGATTGCTCGGCGTGGTGATTGCCGCGTTCGTCGCATTTTCCGGCAAGGACTATCCGCTCGATCTGGTCGGCGATGCATTCGCGCATGGTCCGGCGTTGTGGGTCGGCGGCACGGCATTCATCGTGGTGATGCTGCTGCTGTATCGCTGGGTCGGCCGGCTGGGGCAGGCGTCGAAGGCATAGCGGGGATCTGGATGCCCAACAGGGAACCGTGTGAAGCAGTCCGTCGGCGCGTGGCTGGCTCGGGACGCTGGCTCCTGCGCTCCCGCGGATCGCCAGTCAGCTTCAATGTGGCAACCTAGTGGTCGGTAACGCTCATTCCGGTAGCGGCTCGCTCGGTCTCGCGGCGTTGGGCTTGCTCCTCACTCAACCCATGGCTACGGCTATGGGTTTCGCTGCGGACCAGCGCCCAACACCACGATCCACGTCGCGATCCATCTACCAAATGAACGTTACAGACCACTAGTCGATCTATACAGGGGGCGTTTGTCGCGTGGAGCAGGAAAAAATCGAGCAGGTTCCGAGCGTCGAGGAAGTCCTCGCGCCGCCGAGCCAGCGCACGGTATTGATGCGCCGGTTCGCCGGACCGCTGTTGTCGGTGGGCATGCTGTGCCTGGCGCTGTGGGCGCTGCACCTGCTGTCCAGAGAGGTCGACTATCACCAGGTCCGGCGCTACGTGCAGAGCATTTCGCGCGCGCGCCTGCTGCTGGCGGCACTGTTCACCCTGCTGGGCTATGCGGTGATGACGCTGTACGACCGCTTCGCGCTGGCCGCGATCGGCAAGCGGCTGTCGTGGCAGCGGGTCACCCTGATCTCGTTCATCAGCTATGCCTTCAGCAACGCCATCAGCACGTCCCTGCTGGTGTCCGGCTCGATCCGTTACCGCTTCTACATCCAGAGCGGCCTGAGCACCATCGAGATCGCCAAGGTGGTGCTGTTCTGCACCCTGAGTTTCTGGCTCGGCCTGCTGGGGCTGACCGGGGTGACCTTGCTGTGCGTACCGCTGCCGGCGGATCTGCCGTTGGCGGCGTACCGCCTGCCGATCGCGCTGGGCTTGATCCTGCTGCCGTTGCTGTGGCTCGCCGGCGGCCTGATGCACGGGCCGCTGCGGATAGGTCGCTGGCGGATAAAGATGCCGTCGGTGGCCACCGGGCTGCGACAGATCCTGGTCGGTGCCTTCGACTGGGGGCTGGCCGCTGCCGTGCTTTACATCCTGATGCCGGATCAGCTCAACAACGGCTTCGGGCACTTCCTGGCGATCTTCGTGATCGCCCAGATCATCGGACTGATCAGCCATGTACCCGGCGGGCTCGGCGTGTTCGAGGCGGTGATGCTGGCCGGCTTCGGCGCCACCGGCAACGAGACGCTGGCCGCGCCGATCCTGGGTGCGCTGGCCGCGTTCCGCGTCATCTACTACCTGCTGCCGTTGTGCGCGGCGATCGTGCTGATCCTGCAGCGTGAAGCGCGTGGCCTGCGTGAGAAATCGCTGCTGATGCCGTGGTTCACCGGCCTGTTGCCGTCGTTCTTTGCGGGGTTGACGCTGGTGTCGGGTGCGGTGCTGCTGTTTTCCGGTGCCACCCGCGCGCTGCCGGACCGCATGGATATCCTGCGCGAGGTACTGCCGCTGTCGGTGCTGGAAGTCTCGCACCTGCTGGCCAGCGTGATCGGCATGCTGCTGCTGATCCTCGCCCGGGGTCTGCAGCGCCGGCTCGACGCGGCGTATGTGCTGACCCTGGTGCTGCTGGTGGCCGGCGCGGTGTTCTCGCTGCTGAAAGGCATCGACTATGAGGAAGCCACGCTGCTTACCTTGCTGGCGATGGCGCTGGCGCCGGCGCACCGGCTGTTCTATCGGCGCGCGTCGCTGTTCAGCACCAGCTTCTCGATCGGCTGGATCGTGGCGATCGTGGCCGTGCTGGTCTGTGCCAGCTGGCTGGTTCTTTTCAGCTACAAGCACGTCGATTACAGCAGCGACCTGTGGTGGGAATTCAGTTTCTACCAAGGCGGCGCGCCGCGCGCGCTGCGTGCGCTGGTGGCGGCGGCGGCGGCGGGCATGCTGTTTGCGCTGGCCAGCCTGATCCGGCCCGGCCGGCTGCAGCGCGAACCGCCGAGCGAAGCGGAGCTGCAGCAGGCACTGCCGCTGATCAAGCGGTATCCGTCCACCCAGGCGCATCTTGCGTTGATGGGCGACAAGACGCTGCTGTTCGATCCCACGCACCAGGCCTTCGTGATGTACGACATCGAAGGCCGCAGCTGGGTGACCATGGGCGATCCGGTGGGCGAGGACGAGGATGTCCGGCGCGAACTGGTGTGGACGTTTCTCGAACAGTGCGAACGCGCCGGCGGCTGGCCGGTGTTCTATCAGGTGAGCCCGGCGGATCTGGACCTCTATCTGGAGGTGGGCATGAGCCTGCTGAAGATCGGCGAGGAAGCACGCGTGCAGCTCGACAGCTTCAACCTGGATGGCAAGTCCAAGAAGGTGCTGCGCAACACAGTGAACAAGCTGACCCGCGATGGCTTGCGGCTGGAGATCGTGCCGGCGGACGCGGTGGCGCCGCTGTTGCCGCGGCTCAAGGAAATTTCCGACGCATGGATGCGCGACAAGCGCGTGCGCGAAAAGCGCTTCTCGCTCGGCGCGTTCGATCCGCGTTACCTGGTGCGCACGCCGATGGCCCTGGTATGGCAGGACGACCGACTGGTGGCGTTCGCCAACCTGTTCCTCAACGATACCCGGCAGGAGGCCTCGCTGGACCTGATGCGTTTTCTGCCCGATGGCCCCACCGGCATCATGGATTATCTGTTCGTGGAATTGATGCAGTGGGCGCGCGGGCAGGGCTACCACTGGTTCAATCTGGGCATGGCGCCGCTGGCGGGCCTGCAGAGCCGGCGACAGGCGCCGTTGTGGAATCGCTTCGGCGCACTGGTGTTCGGTCGTGGCGAGCGCTTCTACAATTTCCGTGGACTGCAGCGCTACAAGGACAAATTCGATCCGGAATGGGAATCGCGTTACATGGCGGTACCCGGCGGCATCGCCTTGCCGATGATCCTGACCAACGTGGCCAGCCTGATCTCCGGCGGACTTTCCGGCGTGGTGCGCCGATGAAACGCAGGAGTGGAATCATGCTGGCAATCGCGGGCGCAGGCCTGATCGGAATCGCGATGATCTGGAGTCCGTGGTCGCGCGTCAGCATGGAAAACGCCACCGTCGTCCTGCCGGTCAGCCGCATCAGCACGGCGCCGCCGGCGGGCAAGGACGATGTCATGGCGATCATCTTTTCCGGCGATGGCGGCTGGGCCGATCTGGACCGGCGGCTGGGCATCGCCTTCATCGACCGTGGCATTCCGGTGCTCGGCGTCAACACGTTCAAGTACTACTGGCGCAACCGCACGCCGGAAGAATCGGCGCAGCAACTCGATGCCTTGATGACGAAGTACGCCGGCGCGTGGGGCAGGCAGCGCATCTGGCTGGTGGGGTATTCGTTCGGCGCCGATGTGCTGCCGAGCCTCATCGACAAGCTCAGTCCGCAGAACCGCACGCGGATCACCCAGATGGTGCTGCTGGCACCGAGCAAGGAAGCGAACTTCGAGATCGCCCTCGAGGGCTACATGATCAAGCAGGGCTGGTTTCAGGAGCATCTCAAGACGCTGCTGGAACACATCAACCCGATCAGGGATTACGACGCCATGCCGCCGCTGCAGGCGCTGGACAACCGACCGCCGGTGGTCTGCTATTACGGCCTCGACGACGCGGACGACACCGTCTGCACGGAGCCGAACCTGCCCAAGTGGGTGACCGTCCATCCGAAGAAAGGCGACCACCATTTCGACGGCGGCTATCAGCCGCTGGCTGCGCAGATGCTGGATGAGTTGCCGGCGCGTGCCGCTTCCGTCCGCGCCACCCCCTGAATTGCCGCGATCGTGCTGCACTGACGTTCGGCGTACGGATAGCCACGTACAATGCGGCCTTCGTCAAGACGGTTGAAGAGCACACGTGACTGTTGCCGGGTTTTCCGCGGCCGTGCCGGATACGGCACTGGCTGCGCTGTGGGTACCTTTCGATACGGGAGACTTGCGCCTGCCGGCGGATGGTCGCGTGCTGTTCCTGCGCGCGCGCGCGGGCATGCGCTTGCGCGAGGTGGCTGCGCCTGGCTGGCTGTGCGAGCAGAGCTTCATGCCGTTTGCCGATGAGCTGGGTCGCAACGGCTTGCGCGTGGGCGAACCGGAAGCCGACGCGGTGTATCCGCTGGTGCTGATCCTGCCGCCGCGTCAGCGCGACGAGGCGCGCGCCTTGTTCGCCCGTGCGTTGCGGCATACGGCGCCGGGTGGAACAGTGCTGGCGTCGATGGTGAATACCGAGGGCGCAAGATCGGGCGAGGCGGATCTGGCGAAGCTCGCGGGCAGCGTGCAGCACCTGTCCAAGCACAAATGCCGGGTGTTCTGGAGTACACCGACGGCGTCCGGGATCAATCAGCCCTTGCTGGCCGAATGGCTGACGCTGGACGCGCCGCGCGAAACCGTCGACGGCTATGTCAGTCGTCCCGGGCTGTTCGCCTGGGATCGCATCGACCGAGCGTCGGCGTTGCTGGCCGCGCATTTGCCGGATGACCTGCACGGGCGGGTGGCCGATCTTGGTGCCGGTTACGGTTATCTCGCCGCGCAGGTCCTGGCGCGCTGTTTCCGGGTCGACGCGATCGACCTGTACGAAGCCGAGGCGCGCGCGCTCGAGCCGGCGCGTATCAACCTGCGCAAGGCACAGCAGGCCTGTGGCCATGAAGTCGCGGTGGAAGTGCACTGGCATGACGTCACCCGCGGCCTGCCGCGGCGTTACGACGCCATCGTCAGCAATCCGCCGTTTCATCAGGGGCGCGCGGATTTGCCGGAGCTGGGCCGTGCCTTCATCACCACGGCGGCCGACGCGCTGCAGCCGGAAGGCCGGCTGTGGCTGGTGGCAAACCGGCATCTGCCTTACGAGGCGATACTGGGCGCGCGTTTTCGTGAGGTACGCAGCGTCGCGGTGCACGAAGGTTTCAAGGTGATCGAGGCAAGTGGAGTGCGGCAATGAAACTGGGCAAGCCATGAAATTGGTCAAACTGATCGCGAACCTGGGTTACGGCAGCCGCAAGGATGTGACGCAGTTGTTCCGTTCCGGCCGCATCACCGATGCGGATGGCGAGGTGCTGTATGCCGACGACGTGGTGCCGTACGAGAATATTCGCGTCGACGATGAGCCGCTCGATCCGCCGCCCGGCCTGGTGCTGATGCTGAACAAGCCGCTGGGTGTTACCTGTTCGCGCAAGGATCCGGGCCGCGTCGTCTACGACCTGCTGCCGCCACGCTACAACGTGCGCTCGCCGGTGCTGTCCAGTGTGGGCCGGCTCGACCGCGATACCACCGGCCTGCTGCTGTTCACCGACGACGGTGCGCTGCTGCACCGGATCATTTCGCCGAAGGCGCAGGTGGCCAAGGTCTACGAGGCCACGCTGGCGCAGGACCTGCGCGGCGACGAAGCTGGGTTGTTCGCCAGCGGCACGCTGATGCTGGAAACGGAGAAGGAGCCGCTGGCGCCGGCCGTGCTCGAAGTGCTGGGGCCGCGGCATGCCCGGCTCATCGTCACCGAAGGCCGCTATCACCAGGTGCGCCGCATGTTCGCCGCCGCCGGCAACCACGTCGAGACGCTGCGACGCATTTCGGTCGGCGGACTCACGCTTGGCGAGCTGCCGCTGGGCGAGTGGCGCGCACTGGATGCTGACGAAGTCGCGCAGATCTTCGCCTCGTAAGAGTGACAGGGCTCATCCGCTCCTACAAAAAAGCTACAGCATGTGCACCGCGGTGGGAATCGCCGCCCCGAACCACTTGTGCCGTTCATCGCGGCAGCTCGGGCTGCCCATCGCGTACTTGCGGCAAATGGTCGGGCGATCCTCGTAGATCGTGCAGCCGGAGGTATTCGGATCGACCGCGACGCACCAGCCATCCTCGCCCTTGGCGAGCGTATCCATGCCGTGGGTGTCGTGATCGATCAGCCACGCCGGCACGTGATCTTCAGGCATCAGCACCACGGTGAGGCGACAGCAAACCGCTTCGCAGGTCGTGCATTGCACGCTCGGGTCGACGCTTTCTGCGTAGGGATCGGGGAGTAGATCGGGGAGAGTGTTCACTAGCCAGCATGACAGGATCGGGTACTGCACACCTGAACCGTCTGCTGTGAAGGGGGCGTGTTCAGGCGTCTTTCTCGGGCCATAGCGCGCGCCAGCCCTCGGTGCCGAGGCGTTGCAGCGTCTCGATATTGCGCCGGTAGATGCTGTCGGTATCGCTCATC
>DAIMGD010000139.1:0-6497 GCA_036724165.1 Rhodanobacter sp. | reverse complement strand
GCTTGCAGAAATTCGCGGTGCGCATCAACGTCAACCCGGATCGGCTCGCCGCGGCGGGCATCGGCATCGATCAGGTGCAGAGCGCGATTGCCGCCGCCAACGTCAACCAGTCCACCGGTTCGCTGTACGGCACGCGGCAGCAGCTGCCGGTCAGCAGCGACGGCCAGCTGATGCGCGCGGCGGCGTACAACAACGTGGTGGTGGCGTACCGCAATGGCGCGGCGGTGCGGCTGGGCAATGTCGGCCATGCCGAAGACAGTGTGCAGAATGACCAGGTCGCCAGCTGGTACAACGGTCAACGCTCGATCCTGCTGGCGGTGCAGCGCCAGCCCGGCGCGAACACCGTCGACACGGTGGACCACATCAGGGCACTGCTGCCCGGTTTCTCGGCCACGCTGCCGCCGTCGGTCAAGCTCAACGTGCTGTACGACCGCTCGCAGTCGATCCGCGCCTCGGTCAACGACGTGCAGTACACCTTGCTGCTGGCCGGCGTGCTGGTGGTGCTGGTGATCTATCTGTTTCTCGGCAATCTCTCGGCCACGCTGATTCCCGCGGTGGCACTGCCGATCTCGGTGATCGGCACCTTCGGCGTGATGTTCGCGCTCGGCTACAGCCTGGACAACCTGTCGCTGCTGGCGTTGACGCTGGCGGTCGGTTTCGTGGTCGATGATGCGATCGTGATGCTGGAGAACATCGTCCGCCACATGGAAGCGGGCATGACGCCGTACGAGGCATCGGTGAAGGGTGCCAACGAGATCGGCTTCACGATCATCTCGATGACCTTGTCGCTGATCGCGGTGTTCATCCCGGTGATGTTCATGGGCGGCATCGTCGGGCGCCTGTTCCACGAATTCGCGGTGACCATCAGCGTGGCGATCCTGGTTTCCGGCGTGGTCGCGGTGACGCTGACGCCGATGCTCTGCAGCCGTTTCATCAAGGCGCACGATCACGAGAAGAAGAACTGGGTGATCGCCCGTTTCGATCGCGGCTTCACCGCCGTGCAGAACGGTTACACGCGCAGCCTGCAATGGAGCATGGGGCGACCGCTGTGGGTCATGGCGGTATTCGTGTTGAGCCTTGCGGTGACCGTGCTGCTGTTCTACGTGACGCCGAAAGACTTCATCCCGGCCGGTGACAGCGGACAGTTGCGGGTGAACACGCAGGGGCCGGATGGCGCCTCGTTCGACGCGATGGTGGCGCGCCAGCAGCAACTGGCCGAGATTGCCGCCAAGGATCCGAACGTCGCTTCGTACATGTCGTCGGTGGGTGCCGGCGGTCCACGCGCGACCGTCAACAACGGCTCGCTGCTGCTGGTACTCAAGCCGGCCAGCCAGCGCCAGACACCTGACCAGATCATCGCCGAGCTGCGCAAGAAGTTCGCCCGGGTGACCGGGGTCAAGGCCTTCATCCAGAATCCGCCGGCGATCCAGATCGGCGGGCGCCAGTCCAACTCGCAGTACCAGTACACCCTGCAGTCGACCGACCTGGACGCGCTGAACAGCTGGGGCAACAAGGTGACCCTGGCGTTCCAGCAGCTGCCCGGCTTCCTCGATGTCACCAACGACCTGGATCTCAACAGTCCGTCGATCGATGTCAAGGTGAACCGCGAGAAGCTGGCGCCGCTCGGCCTGACCATGGCGCAGGTGCAGTCGGCGCTGGGCACCGCTTTCGGCGCCAACCAGATTTCCACGATCTACAGCGCGGCCACCGAATACTGGGTGATCCTGCAGGTCGATCGTCCGATGCAGAACGATCCGGCGGTGCTGTCACGGCTGTACCTGACTTCCAGCAGCGGCACGCTGGTGCCATTGGGCACGGTTGCCAGCTTCGATCGCGTGTCGCAGGTGCTCACGGTGAATCACCAGGGTCAGTTGCCGGCGGTGACCGTGTCGTTCAACCTCGCCGCGGGTGTGTCGCTGAGCGATGCGGTGGCCAGCATGAACGGCGCGATGACCAGGATCGGCCTGCCGGCGACGATTTCCGGCAGCGTGCAGGGCACCGCCCAGGCGTTCCAGGACTCGATGCAGGGCATGGGTCTGCTGCTGCTGCTGGCGGTGTTCGTGATCTATCTGGTGCTCGGCATCCTGTACGAGAGCTTCATCCATCCGTTGACCATCCTGTCCGGTCTGCCGGCCGCCGGTGTGGGCGCGTTGCTGACCCTGGTGATCTTCCACGCCTCGCTGGATCTGTTCGCCTTCGTCGGCATCGTGATGCTGGTCGGCATCGTCAAGAAGAACGCGATCATGCTGATCGACTTCGCGCTGGAGCGGCAGAACGTCGAGAACATGCCGCCGCACGAGGCCATCTTCGAGGCCTGCAAGGTGCGTTTCCGCCCGATCATGATGACTACGATGTCCGCGTTTGCCGGCACGCTGCCGATCGCGCTGGGCATCGGTGCCGGCGCGGAGACGCGACGCTCGCTCGGCCTGGCGGTGGTCGGCGGACTGGTCGTCTCGCAGGTGCTCACGCTGTACCTGACGCCGGTGATTTACATCTACATGGATCGACTGCAGCAGCGCTTTCAGCGGTCGGGGAAAAAGGCCCTGGCTACCGAAACCAAGTCCATGCATTGATGGTGAAGTGCCCGGGACACGACGGTGCTGACGTCCTCGTCGCGCGGAGGGTCTGACTTTGTCGTGAGTGGATACAGCGCAGTTTCCGGCGGAGTGGGTGCAGTTTTCCGCGGTCTGGCCGGTTGAGGAAAAAGACGGCCATGGCCGCCTCTTTCCTGCGCAACAGGTGACGATTTATTCGCCGGCACCATCGCCGGCAAACGCACCCGGTGCGGAGCCGAAACCGCCATCGGCCTGGGCGGCCATGTACGAGAAGGCCGCATAGACGGCTATATTCTGCGCCAGCTCCTTCGGCTCGATCTTGTCCAGCGTGTCGTTGGATGTGTGATGCCAGTCGAAGTAGTTCGTGCCGTCCTGGGTCAGTGACAGCGCCGCCATGCCCTTGCCATGCATCTGCGACAGATCCGAACCGCCGCCGCCCGGATGCTGCATGTCGTAGCTCACGCCAATCGGCGCGAGTACCCTGGCGATCTGGGCGATCGCGGCGCGCGCCTCGGGCTTCACGCTGGCGCTCATGCGCCAGACCGGGCCGGAGCCGAAGTCGGACTCGGTGCCGAGCTGGAACTGGCCGACCTCGGCGGCGTGCTTTTCTGCATACGCCTTGCCGCCCCACAGACCCATTTCCTCATTCGCAAATGCGATCACGCGGATCGTGCGATCGGGCCGCTGCGGCAGGTCGTGGATCAGCTTGCCGGCGGCCATCGCGATCGCCACGCCGGCGCCGTCGTCGATCGCACCGGTACCCGGATCCCAGGAATCCAGATGGCCGCCGATCGCGACCACCTGGTCGGGATATTTTTTACCGGTGATTTCGCCGATCACGTTCGCGCCGGTGTACTGACCGACGATGCCGCAATCCAGATCCAGTTTCAGCGTGACCGGCTTGCCGTAGGCCAGCACGCGTTCGAGTTGATCGGCATCGGGATTCGACAGCGCCGCGGCGGGGATCGCCTTGGCCGGATCGGTGAAGCCGGTGACACCGGTGTGCGCAATCCGCTGATTCGCGTCGGTGCCGGCCGAACGCAGCAGGTAACCGGCGGCGCCCTTGGCCGCGGCGATGACCGGCCCGGCGGTGCGCACGGCCGAGCCCATGCCGTAGTCGTGGCCATCCTTCCTGCGCTGCATGCGGTAACCGATATACACGATCCTGCCTTTGACGCTGGCCGGGTCGGCTGCCTTCAGCGCATCGAGGCTGTCGAACTTCACCACCTCGGCGGTAAGCCCGCCTGTCGGCGTGGCGGGCGAATAGCCCAGCGCGGTCAGCACCAGTGATTGCGGGAACGGCGCCACGATCGCGCCGTGCTCGCTGCGGCGAACCCACTGCGGATAGCTCACCGGTTCGGTATAGACCTTGTCGAAGCCGAGTGCCTTGAACTTGGCGATGGCCCAGTCGCGCGCGCGCTTGTCGGCGTCGCTGCCGGCCATGCGTGGGCCGACCTCGGTGGTCAGCGATGCGACGATCCGGTAACCGGTATCGTCATGCATGGCCTTGTCGCGCAGCTGTTCGGCCGTCTTTACGGCCGCAGCGGGAATCGTGGTGACGGTGCCGGCGGCACTGGCGATGCCGCTGGCCAGCAGCAGGCTGGCGGCGAGCAGGGTGAGCGGGAAACGGCGCATGGGGAACTCCGCGGGGCAAACCGCGATTATGGCGCCGTCGTCAGGTAGCGCTTAGGCCATAAGTCATGCCGTGGCGAAAACGACAGGGCCGGGCCATCAGGAAATGGCCCGGCCCTTGATGATGCGGTGTCGCCTTACGGTTTGTTCTTCAGCAGATCGCGTATCTCGGTGAGCAGGGCCACCTCGACCGGCGGCGCGGCCGGCGCCTCTTCCTGCTTGCGGCTGAGCCGGTTGATCGCCTTGACCACCATGAAGATCGCCAGCGCGATGATGATGAACTGGATCAGGGTATTGATGAATGAGCCGTACTGAATCGCCACCTCGGCGATCTTGTGCTTCGGATCGCTGTCGTCGCCCGGCTTGAGCACCCATTTCAGTGCCGCGAAATCGATGCCGCCGGTGAGCATGCCGATCGGCGGCATGATGATCTGGTCGACCAGCGAGGTGACGATCTTGCCGAACGCACCGCCGATGACCACACCGACGGCCAGATCGATGACATTGCCACGCATGGCGAAAGCCTTGAATTCACTGAGCATGCTCATGCTTCTGCTACCCCTCGATTGCGCCGGATGGCGGGCCGACTGTAGCGCGACGCGATCTGGCCCGACAGGGGGAAATTCGCGGGACGGCGCCGGTGCTTCAGGCGATTTGGCCGTCCAGTTCGGCAATGCCGACCAGCTCGGCGTGAAAGCGATCGCCGCGTTGCAACGCAGCAACGCCAGCCGGCGTACCGGTAAAGATCAGGTCGCCCGCCTTGAGTTCGAACAGCGCGGACAGCGCGACAATGATTTGCGGCACGCCATGCACCATTTCGCCCAGCGTGGTCTGCTGGCGCAGCTCGCCGTTGACGCTCAGTCGCAGCACGCTGTCGGCATCCAGCGAGACTTGCGCTGCCGCGCGCAGTGCGGATACCGGCGCGGAATGATCGAACGCCTTGGCCACGTCCCACGGGTGACCCTTGGCCTTGGCCTGCGCCTGCAGGTCGCGGCGGGTCAGGTCCAGCCCCACGCCATAGCCCCATATCGATGCGGATGCCTGGTCCGGCGTGAGGTCGCGGCCACCGCTGCCGAGCGCCACCACCATCTCCACTTCATGATGCAGGTCGTTCGTGGCCGAGGGATAAGGCACGTCGACACCGTCGCTGACCACCGCATCGGCCGGCTTGCAGAAGAACATCGGCGCGCTCTTGTCCACGCTGGCACCCATCTCGCGCGCGTGTTCGGCGTAGTTGCGGCCGATGCAGAACACCCGGCGGATCGGGAAGCGCAGGTCGCTGCCGATGATCGGCAGGCTGGAAACGGCTGGAGCGGCGATGATGTAGGTCATGTCGACAAGCGTAGCAAAGGGATGACGAGGATGGCGACACTGCAGCGACCAGCGCGAGCAGTGCGTAGCGCTGCTGAAGAAGCATGGGCGTTGCTGGCAATGGCGGAGGGATGCCGGCGGCAGGCAGGATGCAGCGCATGATGGCACTCGGCCGGTGCAAGGGTTACCTTCTTGCACAGCTTGGGCAACAGGTGGTTGCCCGGATGACATCTGTCATCGACGATGCCTGATGCTGCACCCTGATCGCGGCGAGGGCGATCGGCCAATCTTGTACCCATCAAGCAACCGGCCACGCCGGTCGGGGAGTAAGGGTGGACAACACCGATCTGTTGAAGGAACTGCGTATCGAGCGCCATCAGCGCGACGAACACGGCAGTGGTCCGGGCCGCTGGCCGTGGATCGCTGGCGCGCTCGTCCTGCTGCTGTTGCTGGGCGCGGCGGGCTGGATGCTGTTCGGCCATCGGGCGATCGCCGTGCAGACGGTCGTGGCGGTATCCCCGTCGAACGACAGCGAGGCCGGTGCGGTATTGCAGGCCACCGGTTACGTCACCGCGCGGCGGCAGGCCACGGTATCGGCGCAGATCACCGGCACCCTGACCGCCGTGCTGATCGAGGAAGGCGATCATGTGAAGCTGGGCCAGGTGCTGGCCCGGCTGGATGACAGCGGCTACAAGGCGAATCTGGCGGCGGCGAAAGCCCAGGCCGATTCGGCGCATGCGCTGGTGGCGCAGTATCAGGCGCAGCTGGCGCAGGGTGTCCACGACGCCGAACGCCAGCAGACGCTCGCGGCGCGTGGGCTGGTGTCGAGCCAGAGCGCGGAGCAGGCGCGCACCCAGGTCGATACGCTGCGTGCCCAGCTCGGCTCGCAACGGCAGCAGGCCAAGTCGGCCGATGCGCAGGCGGGCGTGGCGCAGGTGAACTTCGACTACACCGTGGTGCGCGCGCCGTTCACCGGCGTGGTCACCACCAAGGATGCGC
>DAIMGD010000138.1:0-6576 GCA_036724165.1 Rhodanobacter sp. | reverse complement strand
CATCTATATCGTGCCGACCGGTTTCGGCATCGGCTTTTCGGTGCTGCTGCTGGTGATGCTGGTCGGCGCACTCAACTACGCCAACAATGCGGCACTGCTGCTCACCTGCCTGCTGGGCGCCGCCAGTGCCGCCAGCATGCTGGTCGCGTTTCGCAGCCTCGACGGCATCCGCCTGAGCCATATCCGCGCTGGCCACGCCGTCGCCGGTCAGCCGATCGAATTGACGCTGGCGTTTGATTCCAGCCGTATCCGTCATGCCATCCGGCTCGATCAGGGCGCTACCTCCATGGCATTCGCACTCGATGCGAGTGGCACCGTCGACGTGAAACTTGCCTTGCCGACGACTCAGCGCGGTTGGCAACCGCTGCCGCGCTTGCGCCTGTGGAGCAGCTGGCCACTGGGAATGTTTCGCGCATGGAGCTGGTTGCATCCCGATCTTTCGGTCCTGGTATGGCCCCGACCGGAAGCGGCCGGCCCGCCACCCGATGCACCGGCTGACGATGCCCGCCACATGCGCCTGCATCAGGGCGATGAACTGGCCACGCTGCGTGATTACCGCGTTGGCGACCCACAGCGGCACATCGCATGGAAGGCCAGCGCCCGGCATGTCAATCTGATGGTGAAGGATTTCGAACAGCCGCAGAGCCGCCCCCAATGGCAACTGGACTGGCGGCAGCTGCCCGGCCTCGGCAGTGAAGCACGCATCGCCCGACTGGCGCGCTGGCTCGGCGAAGCGCAGACCCATCGGCGCAGTTACAGCCTGTGGCTGCCAGGCGCCCGGATTGCCAGCGGCAGCGGACCGTTGCATTACGCACGCTGCATGAGCGCACTGGCACAGTTGCCATGACCGCACGGCCGTTGCGCACGCCATCAGTCGAGCCGCCGATCGACGCCCGTGCATTTGATCTGCTGAGCCTGACCATGGCGTTCGTGCTGATACTGCACGCGCCGCACCTGCCGTGGTGGCTTACCCTCGCGCTGGCACTGACGCTCGGCGGACGCTGGTGGCAGCGACACCAGCGCAACGGGCGCGTGCCGCGCTGGCTCAAGTTGCCGCTGCTGGTCCTGTTGACCCTGGCGGTGATCGCTTATTACGGCAACCTCTTCGGTCGTCAGCCCGGCGCCGCGCTCGCGGTCGGCCTGCTGGTATTGAAACTGCTCGAAAGCGAGACGGCACGCGACGTCCGCGTCGGCGTCAGCTTCGCCTGCTTTGCGCTGATGACGGCACTGCTGTTCGATCAAGGCATGCTGGATACCTTCGTGGTCGCGCTGGGACTGTTGCCGGCACTGGCTACCCTGCGCGCGCTGGAACCGGCGAATGTGCAAACCACGCTTCCGCGCAGCCTGTTGCCGAGCCTGGGACTGCTTGCTGCCGCACTGCCACTGGCCCTGCTGGCTTTTTTGCTGGTGCCGCGCCTGGGCGCACCGCTGTGGGGTGCCCCTTCGGCTGACGAGGCACGCACCGGCTTGAGCGACTCCATGTCGCCGGGCAATTTCACCGAACTGCTCACCGATGATCATCCTGCCATGCGGGTGAGTTTCGACGGAGTGCCACCACCGCCGGACCTGCGTTATTTCCGTGCCTACGTGATGTGGAATTACGACGGCCGCAGCTGGCGCTACATCCAGCCACGACATGCCCCGGCATCGGCATCGGCACCGGCACCGATCGAGAGCGGGGCTTCCATCGGCTACCAGATCAGCCTGCAACCGACGCATCAACGCCTGCTGCCCACGCTCGACGTACCACTGGAGGCGCCGGCGCAGGCGACCCTGCAGCCCGATCATGAAGTGTTCGCCGACAAGCCGGTGAATGACGCGCTCAACTATCACGTGCGCTCGGCGTTGCATTATCGGCTGCAGCCCACCCTCGATGAGCGTTCACGCCGCCTCGGCCTGCGCCTTCCGACGGGATTCAATCCGCGCACCGCTGCGCTGGCCAGCCAGTGGCGGCAACGCTATGGCAACAACGATGCTGCCGTCGTGCAGGCCGCGTTGTCGCTGTTTCACAACGGGGGCTTTCGCTACACGCTGGCACCGGCGCCGCTCGGTCGCGATGCGGTGGACGATTTCCTGTTTGATACGCATGAAGGATTCTGCGAACACTACTCATCGGCATTCACCGTGCTCATGCGCGATGCCGGCATCCCCGCACGCGTGGTGACCGGCTATCAGGGCGGCTATTGGAACAAGCTGGGCAACTACCTGCTGGTGCGCAACTCCGATGCCCATGCGTGGAGCGAGGTATGGCTGGCCGGACGTGGCTGGGTGCGCGTCGACCCCACCGGCGCGGTGCGGCCGGAGCGGGTGGAGCTCGGTGCCGCCGCCGCTGGCGGGCAGCTGGACTGGTACCGCAACGACTGGCTGCAAGGCTTGCGAAATCACTGGGACATCGTCAACCGTTGGTGGGATCAAGGCGTTATCGGGTTTGACGCATTGCGTCAGCGCGGGCTGCTGACGCCGTTCGGCATCCGCGACACCGATACGGCGACGCTGGGTGTGCTGCTGGCGATCAGCAGCGTGCTGTTCATCGCCATCGGACTGGCGTGGGCATTGTTGCGGCGGCAGGCACGCGATCCATTGCGGGATGCTTTTCGCGGACTGGAACGAAAACTGGCGCGCAAGGGACTGCTGCGCAGGACCGGCGAAGGTCCGCAGCACTATCTGAGTCGCGCCGCCCGCGCCCTGCCCGGACAACGCGATGAACTGACGACGTTGATGAGGTGTTATCTCGAACTACGCTATGCCCATGCCGAACCGCCGCCTGAATCAATACGCGCATTTCAGCGCGCAGTGTCGAATTTTCGGGTAGCCAACGTGGTCAAATAAGAGTCGACGCGATGGCGCTTGCCATCGCCCATGATGGAGAACTGCCATGCACCTTTATCGCCCGATGACCCTCGCCGCAGCCATTGCCCTGCTGGGCGGGTGCGTGACGATACCCAAGCCGCTGGAAGGCACTTACGCCAATGTCACCACCGCCAGTGCCCAGCAAGGTGGTGCCGGTTGCGCGCGCGTGCGTTGGGGTGGCGAGATCATCAAGACCGAACCGGGCCCGCAGCAGACCTGCTTCTACCTGCTCTCACGCCCGCTGGACAGTCAGGCGCGCCCGGAGGCGGGTAATGCTGGCGAGAATCAGGGGCGCTTCGTGGCTTGCCGCGAAGGCTTCTATGATCCGGAGGTCTTCACCCGCGGACGCGAGTTGACGATCACCGGCACCTTGCATGGCACCGTGTCGCAAAAGGTCGGCGAGTTCGATTACGCCTATCCGCGCGTCGAGGCCGATGTCGTCTATCTGTGGCCGAAACAGTCCCTCCAGGCGGCCTATCCGCCCGGTTACTACGATCCGTTCTGGGGTCCGGGCTACTACGGCCCATGGGGCGACCCGTACTGGGGTGGTTTCTGGGGCGGCCCACGCGTAATCGTGGTGCGACACCCGCCACCGCACAAGTAAACATCCCCACATGAGAACGCCGGCTTCAGGCCGGCGTTCTCATGTGCATCGAGGCCCGATGCAGTCAACCCGGCGGCCAGTCCATGCGACGCCCGGCCAGCAGATGCAGATGCAGATAGAACACGGTCTGGCCACCATCCTTGTTGCAGTTGATCACCGTTCGATACCCTCGTTCGGCAAAACCCTCCTGCTTTGCGTAATCGGCCGCGGCCAGGAGCAGCTTGCCGAGCAGAGCTGCCTCCGACTGGGTCGCGTCGTTGAGCGTGGCCAGCGGCTGCTTCGGAATGAACAGCACGTGCACTGGCGCCTGCGGGTTCAGATCACGAAATGCCAGCACTTCGTCATTCTCGTAAACGATATCGGCCGGGATTTCACGGCGGATGATCTTGCTGAAAATCGTGTCGCTCATGATCCGTTTCCTTTGGTGAATCAATCCAGCAATTGCCGCCCGCCGAAGGCATGCGCCAGCGTGCTGCGATCGACATATTCCAGCTCACCGCCCAAGGGCACGCCATGCGCCAGCCGGGTCGGCTTCACGCCACCAGCGCGAGCCAGCTGCGCCAGGTAGTGCGCGGTGGCCTCGCCTTCCACGGTAGGGTTGGTGGCGATGATCAGTTCCTCGATCTCGCCCTCGCCAAGGCGCTGGGTGAGTTGCGCCAGCCCCAGCTCCTCCGGCCCCAGTCCGTCCAGTGGCGAAAGCCTGCCCATCAACACGAAATAGTGGCCGCGATAACCGGTGGCCTGCTCGATCGCCGCCAGATCGGTCGGCGATTCGACCACGCACAACAACTGCCGATCGCGGCTGGTGTTCGCGCACAGGGAACACAACGGCTCTTCGCTGAAATTCCGGCACTGGCGGCAATGACCGATGCGCTGCATGGCCTGCTCCAGCGCGGCGGCCAGTTTCAGCCCGCGCTCGCGCTCGCGCTCCAGCAGATGGAAGGCCATCCGCTGCGCGCTCTTGCCACCCACACCCGGCAGGCAGCGCAATGCTTCGATCAGATCACTCAGCAGCTTGCTCATGCCATTAGAACGGCATCTTGAAGCCGGCCGGCAGGTTCATCCCGGCAGTGACGCCGCCGAGCTTGTTCTTGCTGACTTCGGCCACCTTGTTCACCGCATCGTTGATCGCCGCGGCGATCAGGTCCTCGGCCATTTCCGGATCATCGGCAAACGTCTGCCGATCGACCTGCACCCGACGCACTTCGTGCGCACCGGACATCACCACGCTGACCAGACCACCACCGGCGCTGCCGGTGACTTCCAGCCTGGCGATTTCTTCCTGCGCGCGCTTCATGTCTTCCTGCATGCGCTGGGCCTGCTGCATCAGCTGTCCGATCTGTCCTCTCATCACACTGCTCCGGATTCCAGTTTCAGGATTTACCATCAAGGGGCTTGATCGACTGCGGCACCACGCGGGCACCGAACTCGCGCTTCAGCGATTGCACCAGCGGGTCGCCTTCGATCGCCTGTTCGGCCGCCGACTGCGCGGTGTCGCGCGCCAGTGCCGCACGGGCCGCCGGAGTCTGCGCTCCCGCGCTCTGGCTGTTGCCGACGAAACGCAAGCGAATGCGCTCACCGAGCGCCTGACCGATGCGCTCTTCCATCTGGCTGACCATCGGTTCCACCGCCAGACTCATGTGTGCCGGCTGCAAGGCAAGCACCAGCGTCTGGCCGTCGCGTTCGCGCAGCACCGCGTTCTGGGCCAGCAGGCCGAACGGGCCGCGTAAACCCGCCCGGTCGATCAAGGCTTCCCAGTTCGGCAAGCCAGCGGCATCCAGTGCAATGGGCGCAACCGGCGCCGTGGCTGCAGCGACGGGGCGAACTGCGGTCGGCTCAACCGGCGCTGGCATCGAGGTCTTGGGTGAATACGCCGCCTGGCGTTCCACCACTGCAGCGGGACGCACCGGCGTTGCCGCGGCAGGCTGCTGCGACGCCACGGACGCGGCCGCTCGGCTCTCGGCTGGCCGCTCGGCACGTGCAGCCGGTGCAGCATCGCCTGGACGGAATGCCAGCATGCGCAACAGCGCCATTTCAAAACCCGTGCGCGCATCGGGTGCCAGCGCCAGATCGCGCCGACCCGAAGTGGCAATCTGGTAATACAGCTGCACGTCTTCCGGCGTCATCCGTTCCGCCAGCGCAGACAACGCATTGTCGTCGTCACTGCCTTCCGCGGGCCGATAGCCGGGAATCAACTGGATCAACTGCAGCCGATGCAACACGCTGGCGATATCGTCCAGCACGCCACCGAAGTCCGGCGAGTAGGAAGCGATCTGCGTGCATTCGACCAGCAGCCGCTCGCCATCACCGGCCGCCAGCGCATCGAGCACACCGAGCACCTGCCCGCGCGCCACGCTGCCGAGCATGGTGCGCACGTCGTCCGCATGCAGCGCGCCACCGCCGTAGGCAATCGCCTGATCGAGCAGCGACAGGCCATCGCGCAGCGAGCCGTCGGCAGCGCGCGCCAGTTCGCCGATCGCGCTGTCTTCGTAGGCAATGTTTTCCGCGGCGAGGATATGCCGCATCTGGCCGGCGATCTGCTCCGGCAGCAACCGCTTCAGGTTGAACTTCAGGCAGCGCGACAGCACCGTCACCGGCAGCTTCTGCGGGTCGGTGGTGGCAAGCAGGAACTTCACGTGCGGCGGTGGCTCTTCCAGCGTCTTCAGCAACGCGTTGAACGCGTTCTTCGACAGCATGTGCACCTCATCGACCAGGTACACCTTGAAGCGACCGCGCGACGGCGCGTACTGCGCGTTCTCGATCACCTCGCGCACATCGTCCACACCGGTATTGCTGGCCGCATCGATTTCCAGCAGGTCGACAAAGCGGCCCTCGTCCACCGCCGTGCACACCGAGCATTCGCCGCACGGATCGGCCGACTGCCCGCGCTCGCAGTTCAGCGACTTGGCGAAGATGCGCGCGATCGTGGTCTTGCCGACGCCACGAGTGCCGGTGAACAGGTAGGCGTGATGCATGCGCCCGGTATCCAGCGCGTTGGTAAGTGCGCGCACCACATGTTCCTGCCCGACCAGTTCGGCGAACTTGCGCGGGCGCCACTTGCGGGCGAGTACCTGATAAGACATGCCTGACTACCTTGGGGCGAAAGGTGATTGTGCCAAGTC
>DAIMGD010000137.1:0-6582 GCA_036724165.1 Rhodanobacter sp. | reverse complement strand
ATTGAGGCAAACTATGACCACGACGACGAGCCATAGTTTCTCAACAGCCTGCTAAAGCCCGTCGGCAAACGAAAAACCCGATCCGCTCCAGCGCGGATCGGGCCTCGAAACAGGACTCAGAAATCGGGCCAGCTCACGCCGCCCCTTGTAGCGACGTTCGGCAAGGCCAAGCGATGAAATAGCCGAGCCGGACGAGATTCACCCTCGCTTACGGTTTTGCCGTAGCCTTCTTCAACCGAATCTGCATTCTTGCTGCCGATACCTCGCTGGCGCCATTTGCTTCAAGGCTACCGATGGAAATGCCATTGGTATTACCGGCAACCAACTCGTTTCCGCCCCCATCTTCAACCACATTGCCGGAAGCATCAAACGAGTAAAAGGCGCTGAAACCGCTGGAGCCGCCAAAATTGACCGTCACGTAACCGTACTTGTCAGCTGTAATCGACGACACGTTCAAGGGCGGCGAGAAACCTCCGAGCAGCGAGACTGAAAGGTCGTCTTTTTTAAATCGGACTGCCCCTTGGCTTCGATTTGTGCCGACAAACAGAAAACGGTCATTACCGGCGATATAACTCAACGTGCCGATTCCCCCGGATAGTGGAAGCGATAAAGTATCGACCAGGTTCACGCTGATTGCTGCATAGGGTGGCGTCACGACATCGGTCTGCTTGTAGATATATATCTTCACTGCTGTGCCACCATTCACAGCGTCGTCCACCACATAAATGTTGCGTGTAACACTTGCGCCGCTGACCATCTCGTTGCCTTCGATGACTGCACCCGCGTGTCCAAATGGTCCCAGGCTTCCCGACCCATAGCAGCCGTCGCTTCCGGCAGTCGATCCGCAGACCAACCACTGGACGTAACCGCCCGCACCGCCAAAGGAATACGTGGTGTACAGACCACTGTCCGGCGGAAGAGCATTTTGGGCCGGAGGCGGATTCGGCGGAAGAATGATTCCAATGTGATCGGGGCGAGCGGCATGAGCAACTGCAGAGGCAACAGCCCGTGCACTTGCAGGCATTGCCATTGCGAACGCGAGCAAAAGACCGCTCACCATGAATGCGCGCGAATTAAACGTTGTCGACATCTGAATATTCCCCTGGGTTGTTTTGTCTTGCGAGTCCGCTTTACGGATTGCAAGGCGACTCTATAGCAGATATTCATCAAGCCCAAGAAGTACAAGTACATGGGGATTTCCGACCGGAACAATATAGACGTCGATGACAACGTCAAACGTCAAATGGAGTCACCCCCCGAGCCAGCGAAGGCGTTGCCTACGCGACGCGCTCGGCGACGTCTTCCGCCTCGTCGCGGAAGCGCGCGGCGATTTGCAGGATTTCCGCTTCGATCGCGAAGAAGGCATCCAGCACCACCGGATCGAAGGTCGTCTCGCGCAGCTCGCGCATCAGCACCTTCGCACGCGCATGCGGGAACGGATCCTTGTAACAGCGTTTGCTGATCAACGCGTCGTAGATGTCGGCGACCGCCATGATGCGGCCGGACAGCGGGATATCCTGACCACGCAATCCGTCCGGATAGCCGGTGCCGTCCCATTTTTCATGATGCGTGGCGGCGATCTCGCCGGCGATCAGGAGAAAGTTGTCGCCTTCGATATGCTCCGCCATGCTGAAGATGATCTTGCGACCGAATTCGGCATGCTGCCGCATGATTTTCAGCTCGTCGGCGGTCAGCGACCCCGGCTTGAGCAGGATGTGGTCCGGCACCCCGACCTTGCCGATGTCATGCAGTGGCGCTGAGAGAAACAACAGGTCGATGTATTCCCTGGTCAGGGTCTGCGCGTGGTGGCCGCTCCGCCGCAATTGCTCGGCAATCGCACGCACGTAGTGCTGGGTGCGCTTGATATGCGCGCCGGTCTCCGGGTCGCGGGTCTCGGCGACCGCGGCCATCGACTCGATCGCCACCTGGCGCGCATTGCCCAGTTGTCGGTGCCAGCGTTGCGCGTGGCGCTGGCTGACGGCATAGCGGACCACGAAGGACAGCACCAGCAGCGCAGCCAGCACCAGCAAGGGCGCCCCCGTCGGAATGAACAGGCCGCTGTGCACAAACACCAGCGCCACCATCGCCACCAGGGCGGCAGCGCACAACACGCAGAACATGGCCAGCATCACCACGCCACGACCGGCAACGAACAGGCTGCAAAACACCAGCGCCAGCAGCAGGCCGAGCAGCAAGGCGACCTTGCCGCCCCACACCGGGAGTCGCACCGAACCGTCGTCCAGAATGTCCTGTGCCATCACCGACTGGATCTTCAAACCGGAAAAACCCCGGTCCACCGCCGTCGGATGCACATCGTGCAGACCGAGTGCCGAAGAGCCGATGAAGACGATCCTGCCACGCAGATCCGCGGCTCGAACACGACCGCCCAGTACATCCACGGCCGACAGGCCGGCATAGCGTTGCGACGGACCGTTGAAGCGCAACAGCGCGTAGCCGGCCTGGTCCACGGGAATCCGGTGGGCACCGACCTGGATCGACCATCCGTCGACGCCTGATTCCACCCGCCCCGACCCCACGCCGAGCGAACGCATGGTGGCGGCCAGGGCGAGGCTGGGGTGGACGACGCCATCGTATTCGATCAGCATCGGCAGTCGTCGCAACACGCCGTCGGCATCGAGACGACTGTTGACGAAGCCGCTGATGCGAGTTTGCGAGGCGATCGCATCGACGCTGTCCAGCACCCCGGTGGCCCGCTCAAGCGATAGCAGGTCGACACGACCGACGACGCCGACCCCGGGGCGTAGCGGATGCTCGCTGCGGCTCGCATGGTCGAAGTAGAAATAGCGCGCGCCGACGACGTCGTCACGCGCCATCACCTGGCCAAGGTAGCCGTCGTTGTCCAGCAGGCCGGCCGGCACGCCGTTGAACGAGACATCGATGCCGAAGTCGTGCTTGAAGGTTTGCCGGATGTCGGCCAGCGAGGTGCGATCGGCTTCGGAAAACACGATGTCCATCGCGATCGCCGACGGATGCCCGGCGGCGATGCGCTCGATCAGCTGCGCCACGCGATAGCGCGGCCATGGCCATTGACCCAGCGCAGACAGGCTGGCGTCATCGATATCCACCACCACCGTATCGGCTGCGGGTGTGCCCGAGGCGGTCCGCACCAGCAAGCTGTCCAGCACGAACCGATCCAGCCGCGCGGCCGGGGTGACGTTGAACAGCCCGCCGAGCCCGATGGCCAGGGCAATCACCAGCCCGCCCAGCAGGATGAAAACGGCCGGGCGCCGCGACAGCCGAACGTTTGACGCGGCGGACGTCATGATCGGCCGCCGTCAGAGCACGACGATTTCGGCGCGCCGGTTGCGCGGTTCCGGGACGCCAGGCGGCGACGGCACCAGCGGCGCCTTGTCACCGAACCAGCGCACCTCCATCGGCAGTTTCGGATCGATCTGCCGCACCAAGCGAGCCACCGCCCGGGCACGCTGCGCCGACAACGCCATGTTGTAGGCAGCGGTCCCGGATGAGTCGGCGTAGCCGAACACGGTGATCTCGGTGGGCATGCGCTCGCGCACGACCTGCAAAACCTCGGGCAGCATCTTCCTGGACGCCGGTGTCAGCTCCATGCTGTCGAACAGGAAGTTCAGCATGAAACTCCGCGGCGGGGTCGGCTGCGCATCGAGCAGTGCGCGATGGGCGTTTTCGAAGGCCTGCCGATCGACCGCGCGGGGCGTGCCGGGCGCCGAGGACTGTCCCACCTCAACGGTGCTGAAAGCCTGGTCGATGCGTTGCCGACCCTGCGCATCGGACACCGTGACCGCACCGACATGACCGCTCTGGTCGGGCAGCAAGGTGACGCGGGTGGTGGCGCAACCGCACAACACTCCTGCGACGACCAGCAGCACAACCGTGGGCAGCCGGACACTCATGATGGAATCGCCATGGTCAGATCATTTCACTTCGATCAGAAAGCGGGTGCCGCGTACGCCCACCGTCGCCTTCGGCGTCTGCACCGTCACCGATTGCGGCGACAGCTTGCCGATCTTGCCAGACTCGTAGATCGCCGAGCCCTTGGCCAGGTACAGCGAGAACGCGAACTTGTTGTCCTTCGGCGCGAACACGTAGTTGCGCACCAGGATGTCAGCCCCCGAACCCAGGGTCAGCAGGGTGCCGTCGCGGAACACGATCGCGGCCGAGGCGCCGGGCGCCGTGACGATGCGATCGGCAACCTGCAGCGTGGTGCCGCTGGTCGCGTCAAACGTCGCGTGCTGGCGGGTGACCTTGACGTTGCCCTGCACGCTTTTGACCAGGGCGGCATGATCTTCGATGGCATGATCTTCGACGGCGGGACCTTCGACGGCGCGTGCTTCGGCGGCATGCGCCGGCATCGTCAGGCAGGCGAGCCAGACCAGTGCCAGCAGGGACAGATATCGTTTCATTGGATCCTCCTGTCAGGCCTGGTCACCATGGCCAGGTCTCCTTCGCGTCGATGGACGACGCCAAACAGTGCGCTTCACAGCGCGGGTGCAGCAAAAACTTTTTGCCGCTTCATGCCACCGGCCTGCAAACCCCCGGAACTCGGCTCGCCTGCCCGTGCCCCCCGCCGTCACCTGCACATTTCATCTGCCGCAGCAGCGTCATTCCTGCCACTCTGCGTCGTCACAAAAGCTTCACTACCGCCTGTCCGATCCGTGGAATATCGACCAGCGGCGCCACGGCGAAACGATGTTTCCGCGCTGCTGTCACATCGGCTGCCAACGGGCGGACGTCGCGCCTCGCACCAACGACCTGCCAGCAACATCTTCATCCGTTTTACGAAGCAAAACCGGTGCCAGCCAAAGGCTTGCCCATCACGCGGCGGAGTGCGCCGATGGCACTTTCCGCTCATCGATGAGGATCATCCATCTCAAGGATCAGTCGCATCGACTCACGCGTGAGGCTCAGGCATGCGCCCCAGGGGCGCTGACCGGTTACCGACCGCCCTGGTTTCCCCACGCCGGATAAGCCGCGAGTGCGTCCATATAGTTGTGGATGACGTCGGTGTGTGCGTCTTCCTGCCAGCCGCCCGGCGTGGCGTGCCTGATCAGATCGCGGGGGCGGCCTCGCTCATCGATGGCGTATTCGGTGAAGTTCAGCGCTTCGCGCGCTTGCCGGGCCAGCGCGGCGGAGTGCGTCGCCCTGGCATACATGGCGAGCACGGCGCCATAGGTCGAATTGATCCCGCCCCACGCATCGTGGTCTTCGTCCTGCTCGTGACACACGGTCACGCCGAATTCCTGGTGGGTGAAATTCCTGCGCACGAAGGCGATCAGGGTTGACGCGTCCGCGCGCCAGTGCGGATCGATCGCCGCGCGCTGTTCCAGCAGGTAACGCGCCAGATTCAGCGGTGCCCAGGCATTGCGATTGGTCGGGGTGTCGTGATCTTCGAAGAACTGGGCGAAACGCGCGCCATCGGTTTTTGCGCTGGGAATCTGCTGCGTCCTGATCCACTGCCACAGCGCGCTGCGCGACGGCTGGAATTCGGTGTAGCCGCGCGCAAGCAGCACGTCGTAGAGCCGCAGGATGTAGGTCATGTCGCTGGAGATCGGGCCGCGCGGGGCACCGCTGCGATGGTCGGCACGGAACGGCCACGGCGAATGGGTGGCGTCACCCGCCTGCTGATTGGCCATCAGTACGCGGGCATCGTGCAGCGCCTGCGCGAAGTACCTGGGATCGTTCGTGGCGTCGGCGAGCAGCACCAGCGCGTAGCCGGCGATGCCGCCCTTGTCCGGTTCGATCTCGTAGGGCTGATCGGCTTGCGAGCCGCTGTTTGCCGGCTGCGGGAACTGGTCGCGGCGCCCGGTCGAGTGCGGGAAGCGCGGGTATTTTCCCGCAGCGGGCGTGAGACTTTGCGTGAGCAGGTAATCGCCCATCGAGCGTGCGATCGCCAGCGTCCTGGGATCGTGCCTGCCGCGAAACTCGGCATATTTCAGGTACGAAATGATGCCCATGCCATTTTGCGTCGCCGGTATCGTATCGCTGCGTGCGGCCAGCGGCTTCCAGTCGCCATCGACAAACGTGGTCGTGACAAAAATCGGATAGCCATGATCGGCAGGCGCGCTTTCGTAAAAGCGCATTTCGCGGTCGAGCGCCGTACGCCATGCAATCCACGGGAGCAGGCGACCGTCGGCATCACGCTTGGCGATGTGCCCGGCAATCATCTCCGGCTTGGCCGTCTGGCTGGATGCGGCCGGAATGAACGCCGCGAACGCAGCCAGGACCAGTGCGAGTCCACCGCGAAACCATTGCATCGGTCGATCCATGGTTTTCTTCCTTGGTCGGTCAGGCGTGAGGGTCAGCCAAAGGGGGCAGGTTCGCAAGGCGTCGATCGAGAAGAATGGGACAGAAAAACGGGGCAGAGGAAGTCAGGCGATCCTCATTCAACTTCCGGCGTATCAGTTTCCGATCAGGGGAACCCTGAATGAAAGAATCTGTCTACCGTGGTTGGCCGCAACACGCGCTGATGGCATGCGCAGGTTTCGTGGGGGTCGTTGGCTTGAATGAGGCAGTGTCATCGAACTTTCCGGGCAGGTCCGACATAAGCAAGATGAGGATCGTGCGCGCGGTCTGGCATTCCTCGAC
>DAIMGD010000136.1:0-6586 GCA_036724165.1 Rhodanobacter sp. | reverse complement strand
CTGGCGCGGGTACGGATCGGCCGGATCGGCCACGATCAGGGCCAGCCCGTATACCTCGTCGTGTACCGGCACCACATGCTGCTGCTTGAGAAAGCGCAGCGATACTTCGAGATCGGCCGGCGGCAGTTCCGGCGCATCGCGCGCCGCCAGCAGCGGCACCTGCAGCAGCTCCGCCCATGCCTCGGCCAGATCGCGCTCGGACACCAGTCCGAGTCGCGCCATCAGGGTGGTCAGCGTGCCTTCGGCCGATTCCTCGTGCAACCGGCGCGCGCGGCCCAGATCGCTGTCCTTCAAACGACCACGCGCAACCAGCCATGCGCAGACTTCCGCTTCGCGGTCGTCCACAGCCACACCCGTCCCGCTGATCGCCGGCTCAATGGCTGCCGACATTCTCCACCCCGCTCATGTATGCGAAAAGCCGTCAACGCCCCCTGCAGCGAGACGGCAAACACCATAGTTAGCACATCCAGCTGGCCACAGGCGAGCCTCGTCCAGCGCCACAAACTGCCCCGTTCAGAGATCGCGTCCGGGACCACCGCCCATTGTGGGGTCTGCGTCCGTGCAGGTGGGGATTCACGACCTAGGAAAGATTCGTGGATTCTTGCGTGTAAGGCTACGTATGCAGCTTGTGACCTGCCGGTTTGCGGTTAGTTCGTGTGGCTCACTTCAAAACAGCCGAGCCAAAGCGGCGCCTGATCGCCTTGTTGCATTGTGGATTCAATGTTCATGCGATGCGGCGCTGATTCTTCCTGTGCCGAATCAGCTCCCGAGAGGCGTTCAGCCTGGTGGCGGCAAAGGCAAAAAGCCGCATGGGGGTCTTCGGCCTTTTCCTGGCCATGGCACAACGGGAACTGCGTCGGCGTCGTGCGGAAGCCCGCTGGCTTTCGCCACGTTGGCCATTCGTCGCCATCGTCTGGAACAATGCCCTCTTTCGATCCTCGGCCAACGCCATGCAACTGCTGGATATCGGCGCCAACCTCAGCCACGAATCGTTTCAGCACGATCTCGATGCCGTGTTGCAGCGCGCGCAGGCGCACGGCGTGGCGCGGATCATCGTGACCGGTGCCTCGCGCGATGGCAGTCGGCACGCGCTCGCCCTCGCCAACGCGCATCCCGGCCAGTTGTTCGCCACCGTCGGCGTGCATCCGCATCATGCGATCGACTACGACGATGCCACCGATGCGCTGTTGCGCGAACTGGCGCATGACCCCTCGGTACGCGCGGTCGGCGAGACCGGGCTGGATTACCACCGCAACTATTCGCCGCGCGAGGTGCAGCTGGCGGTGTTCGCGCGCCAGTTGCAGATCGCGGTGGATGTGCAGAAGCCGCTGTTCCTGCACCAGCGCGATGCGCACGGCGATTTCATCGCGCTGCTGCGGCGCTATCGCGACCGGCTGCCGGCCGTGGTGGTGCACTGCTTTACCGATACCGGCGAAGCGCTGCGCGACTATCTGGCGCTGGACTGCCATATCGGCATCACCGGCTGGATCTGCGACGAACGCCGCGGCCTGCATCTGCGCGAACTGGTGCGCGAGATTCCCGCGAACCGGCTGATGATCGAGACCGACGCGCCCTACCTGCTGCCGCGCACCGTGCGACCGCAGCCGGCGCACCGGCGCAACGAACCGATGTACCTGAAACACATCTGCGAGGAAATCGCCCGCGACCGCGGCGAGCCGGTGGAACTCACCGCGGCGAATAGCACCGCGACCGCTACGGCGTTCTTCGGGTTGGCCGCGGCCGATCTCCCCGCCGAGGCTCGCAGCGGGGCCGCGTCTACGGCAGGCTCACCGTGATCGTGCCGCTGTCGCTCCACGGGCCGCAGCCTGCGGCATTGCAGGCCCGCGCGCGGTAGCCGTAGGTGCCGGAACGCTTGCCGCGGACCACCAGGCTGTTGCTGACTAGGTGCGCCGCACTCACCCACCTGCCCGCCGCGCCGAGCTGTTGCAAGTCGTATCGGCTCGCGCCGCTCACTGCCGTCCAGGTAACCGTATAATTTCCGCTGCTGCTCATTGCGGGCAGGCTCGCCACCGGCGCCATCGCGGGTGCGGGCATCTCCGTGCCCAGGGTCACCGTGATCGTCGCGACCGGACTCCATGGACCGCAGCCGCCAGCGTTGCAGGCCTGCACCTGGTAACCGTAATTGCCGCTGGCATGCGGACCCAGCGCGGTAATCGAGAACCAGCTCATGGCCGATGAACTGGCGACGGTTGTCCAGGCGCTGCCGTTGAACCGCTGCTGCAGGACGTAGCGGGTGGCAGAAGGCACCGGCGTCCAGCCCACCGTATACCCGCCATCGCTGCTGGCCGGCATGCTCAGGCCTGGCGCCGTGGTTGGCGGAACGAGCACCGACTTCGTGATAGAGCCGTCGCCGGTAGTCCAGTTGTGCACCACCTCGGTGACCATGTAGGTCCCGCCTGTGGCATAGGTATGCAGGACCGATGTATGCAGGCCGACGTTTCCGCCATGCCAGCCATCACCGAAATACCAGTCGATCTCGTCGTCGGAAAAGCCGGTCAGGTCACTCGATTTGTCCACAAATTCGATGGTCCCTGGAGCTAGGCCGCCGTCATCGAAGTAGATGAAATCCGCCACTGGTGGCGGGGCTTGAATGTATATCTCCACCGTCTTGGCACTGGTTTTGCCCGTGATCGCGTCCGTCACGGTTTCAGTGACCGCGTAATAATTCATGGGCGCGTAGGTATGACTGGGGTTGACGGCCGTGGAGGTTGCACCGTCCCCAAAGGTCCAGGCGTGCCGAGAGAGCGTGCTGTCCCAGTCGATCGAGGTATCAGTGAAGTTGACCGTTTGACCCTTGATGACGTAGCTGAAATTCGCCACCGGTGTGTTGAAGTCCTGGATCGCCTGGCTGATGTTGAGACTGCCGAAACCGCTGGCGTAGTCCCAACCCAATTGGGCCTGCTCGTCGATGTTCTGACCCGTGGTGACATCGTGGAAGGCATCCGGCGGCAGGTCGTATAGCCGGGGCGCCGCGAACCCGAAACCTGCGCCTTTGGCTGCCAGCACGCGAGCCCAAGCCCCGGCAAACAGTGGCGCGGAAAGACTGGTACCACCGTATTGCGCCAATTGCCCGTGATACGTGATGACGGCGCCCGTATACGGGCTGGCGTCGAAAGCGACATCAGGTACGCCGCGGGTCGTTCGGTTGATGTACTGGCCGACGCCAACCTGCCAGCTCGGTATCGGCTCGATTTCGCTCGGGCCGCCGCCGCCCGAGCGGGTCGGATCATCCTCCCAGACGCTTTCACCGGGATAGTAGGTGCCGTCGGTATTGTTCAGTCTGGTTCCACCCACGGCTACCACGTACGGCGAACTGGCTGGATAGGACACGGTCGTCGTCGAGGCCCCGGTGCATTCTTCCGACCCCCTGTCGCCCGCTGAAGCCGAGAACGTCTGGCCCTGCGCCACCGCCTGTTGCAGGATCTGATCGGCAGCCGCCACCATGCCGTCTGCATTGGCGTCTCTCTCGCACTCATGCAGCGAAATATCGATGATTTTCGCCGCGTTGGCGCTCACCGCTGCATTGATAGCCGTGATGATGTCGCTGTTGTTCAGGGATGTCGCGTCGTAAAAGATCAACTCCTTCACGCCGCCGGACATGCCGACGATGTCCTGACTGTCCAGATCCCACTCGACATCGCCACTGGTATCGGCGCTGCCATTGCCCGCGACCTGGGCGGCGACGGCCGGCAAATGGTGCGACGTTGCGAAGACAGCCAGATCGCTCAGCGTCGCCGTCATGCTGCCTTCGGAAATGATGCCGACCGGCACGGCCACAGCCGTCGATGTGCCGCTGGCGCCATAGATCTTCGCGAAGTCGGTTGGATCAAGTCCCGAGAAACCCGGAACCGAACTGGTATGGACGGTGCTGGAAAGGCCAGCGGCTTGCCCAGTCGTATGGAAGACATTCACCGTCTGCAGCCCCAGTACCGACAACACCGTATCGCGCAAGGAGGCAGGAACCATGACTGCGCCGGTATTGGCGTAGGCATTGCGGCCGTCATGGGTACGCACCTGCACAAGACCGGCATGAAATGCCGCGCGCACGCTATCGGCGGTGGCATCACCACTCACCAGCTGGCGATTCGGGGCGATTTGGATGTTTGTGAAACCCGTCTTGGCAAGGTAGTCGACCACCGACTGCGCCTGCGCCTGCGTAGGCGCAAATTGCGTGACGAAATCGTCCGCACTCATCGAGCGTTGTGCAGTCATGGTGCCACGCCGCTGTGTCTTGGCGACGAAGCTGTCGAGTTGCACCTGATTACGCAGCTTGAGCGCAACCACGATGTGCATCGGCTGCGTGACGGGCAGCAGATCCACCGCCACATCACCCTTGCGCAAGGCCGCTGGCTGCTGTGCCAGCGCAACTAGCGCCTGATTGTGACTGCCGACCATGCTGGCTGGTGCGGCGCTGGCCGACATGACAACAGCCATGCCGACGGTGGCCATGAGCATCTGGAGACGGGGCTGGTTTGACATGGGGTTCCTGATTCGTGGACGTGGCACAGGGGCACGCAGCCAGCTGGCTGCAGGCGCGCGATGCGGCGCCCAAGATGCTGCGGTATCCCCTTATGACTCGATAGGTATGCGCAGCAACTTTTAAACAATCCGGATCGAAAGTCCACGCGCAGGTTCTTGCGCGCGCGCGTAACGTTCGCGACGCACCGACTGTAGATCGTCAGGAATCTACCGATGATTCGAGTTGCCTCGATTCGCCGGGCGCCAGACCATCCAGCGCATGCTCTCCGATGCGCACGCGGATCAGCCGCAGCGTCGGGAATCCCACCGCCGCGGTCATCCGCCGCACCTGGCGGTTGCGGCCTTCGCGCAGGGTGAGGCTGAGCCAGCTGGTGGGGATCGCCTTGCGAAAACGCACCGGCGGATCACGCGGCCACAGCCAGCCCGGCTCGGCCGCCGGTTCGGCCAGCGTCGGCAGGGTCGGGCCGTCGCTCAGCTGCACGCCACCGCGCAGTGCCTGCAACGCGGCCTCGCCGATCGCGCCCTCGACCTGCACCAGATAGGTCTTGGCCTGCTTGTGACGGGGATCGGTCAGCCGGTGCGCCAGCGCGCCGTCGTCGGTCAGCAGCAGCAGGCCTTCGCTGTCGCGGTCCAGCCGTCCAGCCGCATAGACGTCCTTTTGTTTCACGTAGTCGGCCAGCGTCGGACGACCATCCGCATCGGTGAACTGGCACAGCACGCCATACGGCTTGTTCAACGCGATCAGCATGACGGCTTGTCCGCGCCATCGCCTCAGGGAGACGTGGTGGCCTTCGCGGCCGGTTTGACGAAGCGCAGGGTCATCCGGTCGGATTCGCCGATCGCCAGATATTTCGCCTTGTCCTGCTCGCCCAGGCGCAGCGTGGGCGGCAGCGTCCAGACTCCCTTCGGATAGTCCTTGGTGTCCTTCGGATTGGCATTGATCTCGCTGCTCTCCTGCAGGGTGAAGCCGGCATCCGTCGCCAGCTTCACCACGTCGCGCGTGCGCAGGTAACCGCCCTCGTGAAAGCTGGCCGGAGCGCTGTCGTCGGCGCGGTGGTCGACCACGCCCAGCACGCCACCCGGACGGAGCACGGCAAAGAACGCCTTGAACATCGCCGGCGCGGTGCCCGCGCTCACCCAGTTGTGCACATTGCGAAAGGTCAGCACGCAATCGGCCGAACCCGGCGAACCGAACACCGGCGCCTTCGGGTCGAACGCGACAATCGTGGCCTTGCCGTACTCGGCCGCGTCTGCGGCGAACTTGTGGTGCAACACGTCATCGTCCTGACGCGCCTCGCCGGCACCGGCGGCGGCCTCGATGGCAGCGATGTAGTGGCCATTGTCGTGCAACAGCGGCGCCAGAATCTCGCTGTACCAGCCGCCGCCGGGCGTGATCTCGATCAGCGTCTGATCCGGCCGCACGCCGAAGAATTGCAGCGTGGCCTTGGGATGACGGTACACGTCGCGCGCCTTGTTCGCCGCCGAACGCCAGCTGCCTTCGAGCACGCGATCGAGTTGGCCCGCGGTGAAATCGGTGGCGCTGGTCGGTGGCACCAGCGCGTCGGACGGCTGGTCCACGGCACTCGAGGCAGCAGACGCGGCCTGCGCCGTGGCGCGATCCGGGATCGCGGCGAATGCGGTGAACGCCAGCGCTACGGCCGCGTGCACGAATGCCGCCTTGATTGCTGTCCTGCGACTCATGGTTTGTTCCTTGGCACGTTGACGGTTCAGGGTAGCAAGATGAGCCCGGCCGTGTGGATTTCTGGTGCACGTCATCGGGATGGTCGCGGGCAGGGCGGCGTCCGCGCGAGTGGAACGGGCGCAACCTGCAGCCACGCTCAGTAATGGATCACCGAGCGGATCACCTTGCCCGCGTGCATCAGCTCGAACGCCTCGTTGATGCGCTCCAGCGGCAGCACCTCGGTGATCATCTCGTCGATCCTGATTTCGCCGGCCATGTAGCGATCGACGTAACCGGGCAGCTGCGAGCGGCCCTTGACCCCGCCGAACGCCGAGCCGCGCCAGACCCGGCCGGTGACCAGCTGGAACGGCCGCGTGCTGATCTCCTGCCCGGCACCGGCCACGC